>CAWLAW010000352.1:0-4342 GCA_963854885.1 Gammaproteobacteria bacterium
GTGCGAGTATCTGAAAAATGCGGATCGATCCAAATCGAAGCTCTACGTGCGCATCAATCCGCTGGATAGCGACGATGCGTTACTCGATCTGGCCGGAATTATTACCGGCAAACCGGACGGCTTGCTTCTACCGAAAGCAGAAACCGTTGAAGACTCGAATCGGTTAAATAATTATTTGGACGCCTTGGAAGTGGCCAACGGCATAGAGCGCGGTAGCGTAAAAATATTTCCGCTTGCGACAGAAACCCCTGGCGCGATGCTTACTTTAGAGGGGTACCGCCATGTGAACAGCAGGGTCAGCGCACTGTCGTGGGGTGCAGAAGATTTGAGTGCGGCGATTGGTGCCTCAACGAATCGTGACGAGAGTGGTAATTTGTCAGCGCCGTATATTTTGGCACGGTCGCTCTGTTTAATGGCCGCGCATGCTGCCGGCGTTCAAGCTGTTGATACGGTGCATCCCGATTTTCGCGATGACGACGGATTATTGCGCTCGAGTCAAATCGCAAGACGCGACGGATTTAGCGGCAAAATAGCGATCCATCCCAACCAAGTCGCGATTATAAACGATGCGTTCACCCCAAGCGCGGAGGAAGTCGCTCACGCCAAAACCGTAATCGACCTGTTCGCCGCAAACCCAGATGCCGGGACCTTGAGCCTCGATGGCAAAATGCTTGATAAACCGCATCTAACGCAAGCGCGACGCGTCGTTGCGATAGCCGAATCAGCTGGGAGGTTGTAATGGGACCATTAAATGGGATCCGAATAATTGAGTTCGCCGGGATTGGTCCTGGTCCACTTTGCGGCACGTTTTTAGGTGACATGGGTGCAGATGTTGTTAGGATCGATCGCGCCGGCCCAGGTGGTAGGGCTGCACCCGGAGCAGGTAGCCGCAGCCGCCGCTCCGTCGCATTGAATTTAAAGGATCCCGCGGCGATCGAGGTTGCTTTGCGACTGATACAAACCGCAGACGGGATGTTCGAACCGTTCCGCCCGGGGGTCATGGAGCGCTTAGGCTTAGGCCCTGATGTTTGTTTAGCCAAGAATCCAAAGATCGTGTACGGACGCATGACCGGGTGGGGACAGGACGGCCCCTTGGCGAACGCCGCCGGCCATGACATCAATTACATTGCTTTGACCGGTGCGTTGCACGCTATCGGTACAAAAGAGCAGGGACCAATTCCGCCGTTGAATCTGATTGGTGATTTTGGCGGCGGAACGATGTTGCTGGCCTTCGGCATGGTCTGTGGGTTGTTAGAAGCGGCGCGATCGGGCAAGGGCCAGGTGGTCGATACTGCAATGGTTGATGGTGCATCCATGCTGCTCGGCATGATATATGCGATGAAGGACACAGGCCTATGGACGAACAACCGGGAAGATAACATGCTGGACGGTGGTGCGCATTTCTACGGTTGTTATGCAACAAAAGACGAAAAACATATCTCTATTGGGTCCATCGAGCCGCAGTTTTATGCGCTGTTGCGTGAGACGATCGGGCTCGATGATCCGGCATTTGATGCGCAGCACGATAAGACTGCTTGGCCCGATTTAAAAACCAAGCTTCAAGCCGTGTTTGTAACAAAGACCCGTGACGAGTGGACTGCGATTATGGAAGGGACAGACATCTGTTTCGCGCCGGTTCTTGACTTAGACGAAGCGCGGGTGCATCCGCACAACATTGCTCGGAAAACATTCGTTCAAGTCGATGGGTTATCACAACCGGCTCCAGCGCCGCGTTTTGATCGTACCCCAGCAGGCGTTCCGGCCGGCGCGCCGGAAGTTGGGGAACATACTGATGTGCTCTTGAGTGACGCCGGTTATTCCGCTCAAGAAGTAGGTAAATTACGTCGATCTGGCGCAATTGGATAAAGGGGAATCAAAGTGGATCAGCAACTGTGGCGCGACAAGAAAAAAACCGTTGAGGTGAATGGGCGAAACATGGCCTACGTGGAGATGGGTCAAGGCGATCCGATAATTTTTCAACATGGGAACCCAACGTCTTCCTATTTATGGCGCAACATCATGCCGCAACTGAGTGACCTGGGACGCTGCATTGCTGTCGATTTAATTGGCATGGGCGATTCGGACAAACTACCGAATTCCGGGCCCGATCGTTACACGCTTAAGGAGCACCAGGAATACTTGTACGGCGCTTGGGACGCGCTGGGCATAAAAGATAACGTCACGTTTGTTATCCACGATTGGGGTACGGCTCTCGGGTTCGACTGGTGTCGGCAACACCCGGGCGCGGTGAAGGGAGTTGCGCACATGGAAGGTATCGTTAAGCGGGTCCCGTGGGATGATTGGCCAGAAGCAGCGACCGATGTGTTCCGCACGTTTCGATCCCCAGCAGGTGAAGAGGTCGTGTTGGAAAAAAACATATTCGTCGAAGGTGTGTTACCTAGCTCAGTGATTCGTAAGATGAGCGACGAAGAAATGGACGCTTACCGCGCGCCGTTTATTAACCCGGGAGAGGATCGACGCCCGACCTTAACCTGGCCCCGACAAATCCCGCTTGGCGACGAACCGAATGACGTTTGCGAAACTGTGGATGCCTACGGCGCCTATATGAAAGACGCGGATATGCCGAAACTGTTTATCGCGGGCGATCCAGGCATGATCATGAATGGTGCCACGGGTGAGTTCGCACGGAGTTGGAAAAACACCAGCGAAACAACGGTGAAAGGCCTCCATTTTCTACAGGAGGATTCGCCGGAGGAAATCGCTGCCGCAGTTAAATCATGGTTGCAGGGAATTTAACTGTTCCGTGAGTATTCACACGGCTAAAGTCTGCGCTTAGCGATCCTATGGTGTTTTTGATCGTCGGATTGCTGCTCCTGATTAGCTTTCAGGGTTTATACAACTATGAAAGTTTGCGACTCGCATTGATCGCTAAATTCGGCGCCGCATCTTATGTCATTGGGTGCGGCGTTGTACTTTTGATGGCGTTTGCATTGATCGTTCACGGGAAATCGACAACCAGTTATTCAACCGTTTGGCTCCCGCCGGCGACATTAAAGTTATACGTCATGCCGCTAATGTTTGTCGGTTTTGTGATTGGCGTCACTCAATACGTACCGTCTAATCTTCGTCGTTGGCTGCCTCGACCGCTAATGTGCGGCGCGCTAGTTTGGTTTATTACACACCTCTTGGTGAAAGGGGATCTGGCGAGCATGGTATTGTTCGGCGGGCTCGCGATTTTTGCTGGTGTCGGTTGTTTAGGTAAGAGAAGAGAATTCCCAAAAATTTCCTGGTTAAAGGAATCTCTCCCGATCGCAATTGGCGGAGTGTCTTATTTTATCTTGTTCTTGTTGCATGGATCGCTGTTTGGCGTCGCGCCGACAATGATGGGACGCGGCTTCTTCTAGTCGAACTCACGAAAACCGAATTAGATTCGTTGCGCCCGGCAAGTGACTAACTGTCGATTTTCGACTGTCGGCATCGCCATGCGTTATGCGGTAGGTGCGTTTTCTAACATTGAACCACGACCACACGGTGTATCCGCGCCTTTACGCGAATGTCCAACAGGCGCTCGCCTGCAGCTTCCACGGCGGCGTTTGCTACAAATGCCTTCTAACCGTCGTTTGCGTATAAGATTTCTTTGCTGTGGCTTGCCGCGTCATGTCTTATAATTGAACCTATCGGACACCCATCGAAGAGGCCGCCCATGAGTACGCAAAATGTGAGTAAAAAAACGACCATCTTGGATTTGCAGAAAGCGAAAACAGCCGGCGAGAGAATCGCCTCATTGACTGCTTACGACGCTGGGTTTGCGACCGTTCTCGATAATGCTGGAGTTGATTTTATCTTGGTCGGGGATTCTCTGGGAATGGTCGTTCAAGGGCGGGAAACGACAATTCCAGTGACGGTCGAGGAGATGATTTATCACACGCAACTTGTCGTTCGAGGCACGAAGCGCGCGATGGTAATGGCAGATATGCCGTTTATGAGCTATTCATCAGCCCACGACTGCATGCAAAACGCTGCTCGATTGATGAAAGAAGGCGGCGCCGAGATCGTCAAGCTTGAATGGGGGGCTCTTGAAATATCAATGGTGTCGAGACTCACCGATTGCGGTATCCCGGTGTGTGCGCACTTAGGGTTGACCCCTCAAGCGATCCATAAATTTGGCGCATACCGAGTTCAAGGTCGAGAAGAGGACACAGCGAAAAAAATGATCGATGACGCGCTTGCCTTGGAAGAAGCTGGCGCCGATATCTTGCTACTCGAATGTGTGCCCGTGCAGTTAGCTGCTGAGATCACGCGTAATGCAAAAGTGCCAGTTATCGGAATAGGCGCCGGGCCGCAGGTCGACGGACAAATTTTGGTGCTCTACGACATTCTC
>CAWLAW010000353.1:0-4337 GCA_963854885.1 Gammaproteobacteria bacterium
TATACGGAATACTAGTTGGCGAAAGATCGATTCCGATATCAGCCCACGCAGTTGCGATATCTTTTTCGACACTTAGTTTGGTCGACCGTGTGTTCTGTCGAATTTGAACCGCGAGGTAGACGATTGAAACGACTACGGCGGGGCACCCACGACCTCACCGATCGCGCCTATGGCCTCCCAATTCATCAATTCTTCTCCCGCAATAAACCAATGAGCAGCCTATCGTAGAGGATTGGTAGGGTGAACGTCCGAAAATCGCCGAAGGCCGTCAATTTGGTCGCGATATTCGAGTGTCCGCTTACAAAAGAAACAGGTTCTGATCTGAACCAATCCATCGCGCCGAGTTTTAGATGTTGAGTAGAGGCGTTACGCGACCGCAACTGATTCGCGCGGCTCGACGCCGCGTGCTGCAAAAGCGACAACTTCCACCGGCGTGCCATTCAAAACTGCGGTGCCCGACAATACGTCGCTCGCAGCATCGTCAGTGAGATCGTTTAGGCTGCAACCCTCCACGGACGCAGCAATGCTCATGCGCACGCCTTTACGGTCGTGGCCATAGCCGTGCGGCAGCGATACCACTCCAGGCATGATATCGGTACAGGCTTCGGCCGCAATTTCAACGGAACCGACGCGAGACGCTACGCACACCATAGCTCCGTCCTCGATTCCACGGCTCGCCATATCGTCTGGATGCATCAACAAATTAGCCCGCGATTTACCCTTAACTAAACGTTTCGAGTTGTGCATCCACGAGTTGTTATCGCGCACATGGCGGCGTCCGATCAGCGATAAGTCCTCGCTGGGATTGAGAAGCGTTCTTGCGCGATTTAAATCTTCAAGACACGCGGCAACATCGCTTCGAATAATTTTGTCTTCGCTTAAGAGACGTTCCGGTAAACCCGGGCGCAAAGGCCCCAAATCTATCCCAGATGGGTGTGCTTTGAGTTTGTCTAAGCTTAGCGATGCCGAGTGCCCGCTAGCTGTGCCGTAATTTCCGGATTGGAGTTTTTGATCGATGATCGCGGCAGGCGGTTGTTGGGCGCGCGTTTCACGACCAAGGAGTGCGGCGACGTGCTTACCAAGTTCTGTGAATATCTCCCAATCGTGTTGTGCACCTTCCGGCTTCTCGAAGATCGCTTCATTAAATCTTGATGTGTTGCGCACCGCCATTGGGTGAAAAGCAATGTCGTAATGGTCGTGCTCAAGTGGCGCCGTAGGCGGCAGGATAATGTCCGCGTGACGCGTCGTCTCGTTTAGATAAGGATCGAGCGAAACCATAAAATCGAGGCTCTCCAGCGCTCGGTCGAGCTGGCGTCCGTTTGGCGTCGACAGCACCGGGTTTCCGGCGCAAGTAAATAGCGCCTTAATCTGGCCCTCGCCAGGAGTAAGGATTTCTTCCGCCATCGCCGCTGCCGGAAGCTCACCGGCGAATGCTGGCTTGCCCGACACGCGCGAGCGCGTTTGCGCATACTCGCCGGGTCGAGTCGTTGTTGGATCGAAGGCGGCGGGGTGCGAAAACATGGTGCCGCCAACTTTATCGAGGTTCCCGGAAACCAGGTTGATCAATTGGATTAACCAATGATTCAAGGTCCCGAACGCTTGCGCGCTCACACCCATGCGACCGTAACATGCGGCCGCCCCCGCAGTAACGAAGTCTTGTGCAATTTTTCGGATGTCGGGCGCCGCGATGCCAGTGGCAGTGGCGACACATTCCGGGGTGAAGTCCTGCAACCTCGATCGAACTTCGGCTAAACCTTCAACGGTGGCATTAACTTGTTTCGGGGCATCGTTGGTTAGTTCGAAGATCACGTTTAAAACCGCGGCAAGAAATAATGCGTCACTACCCGGTCTAATCGCGTGATATTTCGACGCCAGCTTCGCTGTTTCGGTGCGTCGCGGGTCGAGCACCACCAGCTTACCGCCGCGTTGCTTTAGATCTTTGATGCGTTGGCGCACATCCGGCACAGTCCAAATGCTGCCATTGGAGGCGATGGGATTACCACCGAGGATCAATAAATAGTCGGTGTTATCGATGTCTGGCACGGGCAATAAATCTTTGTGCCCGTAAAGCCAGCGGGACACCACTTGTTGCGGCAGTTGATCGACGGACGTTGCAGAGAAGCGGTTCTCAGTTCGTAGTAGTGAAAACAGCGCGCCTTGGTGCGTCAAGATGCCGTAGTTATGAACGCTTGGGTTGCCCAGATAAACCCCGAGCGCATTGTTGCCGCGGCGCTGTTGCGTCGAAACTAACCCCTCGGCCACGATTTTGAACGCGGCATCCCAACTAATCGCTTCCCATTCGCTACCGTCACCTTGGTCGCGCAAGCGCCGCATCGGTTGACGCAAGCGATCTGGATCCATTTGAATATCCTGTAACGCGACCGCCTTCGGGCAGATATGTCCGCGACTCAAGGGGTCGTCGGGATCCCCTTTGATCGAAACGATCTTGCCATTGTCTACCTCGATCTTGAGGCCGCAAATTGCCTCACATAAATTGCAGGCACGATGATGGATTTTGCTGGTCGCGGATTTCGCCATGGGTTGCGATCCTTATTTTCGATGGTAGGAACGTTAGCGGGAGGCTTGGGTTTTGTCGAGTAGCGGGCGGGCACGGAAGGCAGTAGCATCCGTGGGCAACAGATGACGAGCGGTAACGGGGGCGAAAATGCGCAAAACATGGCTGACAGGATTGATCGCATTTTTGGCGATCGCTGTGATTGCCGATTCTGGTCTTAGCTCCGAATTTTCTTAACGACCGGTAACCGGCTAAACGCAGGCGTTCCGATATTCGGCAATTGTTACTATTGACAACATATTTTACCCCGAGAATCTGACACATCGACGAGGAGCTGCTTAGGGCACCTTTTGAGCCAGGCACTCTCAACGATACGAAGTGCTCGCTTCGAAAAAAAACCGAACCTGTCCGTTGGATTAGGCTTGATTCGTTAAATTTAAATCGTCCGCGCTATCGGCCCAATTAGCCATACGATTCCAACGCAGGCATGTCCAGCGCCGCGCGAAATGTATTATGAAAGTGATGTAGTGCCGGCTCGTTGCGGCCAAAAATTATGTGCTCGAGTAGCCCGGCCTCGATATTTTTTTGCGTCAATTCGCCCATCCGATAATCTTCTTGCTCGAGCGTGCTGTTAACAATCTCCATTGCCGCTTCGGGCGCAATTACCGCGTTGCCGTCGCGCGCGCTTGCATCGTAGACATTATCAGCCGCAATGACGGTCTTTGTTCCACCGGCAATTTGGGATAAAGATTCCGCACTGAAATAATGACTAACACAGGTGCGAGATCTGCCATGTTCTCCGGCCACAGGGTAGAGTCGAAACAAGGCAATCTGCCGATCAGAAACTGTGATCTGGATATTAGGAAAAATATAGTAGAGGACCGTCGTGACGCCTTCCGTGCTCCATTGAGATTCGGGCTTTTTGCGCAAAGACCCGAGTCCTTTCGACGGAAAGACGAAGCGATGGTTTCGCCCAAACGTGTCGTAACACTGTGCATCGCCATGAAATAAATTATTTAAGGTGTCACGATGCAGTCGCGCGAAATGGTAAGTTTCACCAAACGTGTCATTCGCGAGCTTCCAATTCATCGATTTATCGAGCACGTTTTCGCCGCGAAAAAGCCGATCCGCTAAGTGCCACTCGCTCAGTTCCTCGGCAAGCCCACCAAGCATTTCATCGACGTCAATAACACCATCGGGCTGGGGGTGAACCCACAAGAATCCATCTCTTTCGACGGCTGGCAACTCGACCAAACCCAAGCAATTTCGGTCGACATCGCCAAAGTCTTGGGGTTGAGTGACGCCTTTTAAAGTCCCTTCGCCGCTGTATGTCCAACCGTGAAACGGGCACACGAAGCGTTTCGCCGAGCCACGGTTTTCCGTAACCAACGTTGTTCCACGGTGGCGACACGCATTAAGAAATGCGCGGAAAGTCCCCGTCGAATCTCGAGTTGCCAGGATTGGTACGCCAAAGTCATCGAGTGTGACGTACGCTCCAGGTTCGGGTAAATCGCCACTAAGTCCGATTAATTGAGGGTGCTGCTTAAAGAATAATTCCCATTCCCGCTCGGCGATATCGGGACAGACATAGGTTTCTGTTGGATTCTTAACCTGCCTACCCGCGTCAACATTCACGCCGTTTTCAACTTGACGCAGTAGTTCTGTCAATATCCGAACTTTTTCACTCTGTTTCACAACCCTACCCTCCGCCCTAAATTTTGCCGGGCGCGACCCATTTAGCTAATTTAATACTCACCAGTACTACATTTTTACTCGTCAGTATATAATCCGTACTGTCCAGAGCTTAAACTGAAACCTGTCG
>CAWLAW010000354.1:0-4333 GCA_963854885.1 Gammaproteobacteria bacterium
TTCGGCTTAGCTCAGCTCTATCAGTTGCGCGGCCGGGTTGGTCGTTCGCACCACCGAGCCTACGCTTATTTAATTGTGCCGCATCGAAAGTCGATGACTGCCGATGCGATTAAACGGCTTGAGGCAATTGAGTCGCTTGAAGATTTGGGTGTGGGGTTTACGCTCGCGACGCATGATATGGAAATACGCGGAGCGGGTGAAATTCTTGGCGAGGAACAAAGCGGGCAAATTCAGGAAATCGGATTTGGTCTTTATACTGATTTACTGAACCGAGCCGTCGCCGCATTAAAATCCGGTGTCGAGCCAAACTTCGACAAAGTCGGAGATCGTGATACGGAGATTACGTTACACATTCCAGCGCTTTTCCCAGAGGATTATTTACCGGATGTGCATACGAGGTTAATTTTGTATAAGCGAATTTCGAGCGCTCAGAGCGAGTCGGAATTAATTACGCTGAGGGAAGAGATTATCGATAGGTTTGGGCTCTACGACACCCCGGTAGAGAATTTGTTTCGCTTATCGAAGCAGAAATTGCTCGCACGGAAGCTAGGTATTAAACGCATCGATTTGGGCGCTAAAGGTGGGCGGATAGATTTTGTTGACGAACCCAACATTGAACCAGCTGCAATTATTTCGCTCATTCAACAAGGTTCGAACTATCGATTGGATGGCGGTAATCGACTGCGAATTCGACGTTCAATGCCGGATGCTGAATCCCGATTTGAGCAAGTGGATGAGTTTTTGGACGTCGTATCGCGTTAAGTGTTTCGGAAAATTGAATTATTTGCAGTGCCTATCTTGGGGAGAAAATTCATGCTGAACCGACTCCCAATAATGGTGTTGCTAGTAGCGGCGACCGTATATAGCGCCAATGCCGGTGCGGCCGAGCGTTGGTATTCGGTTGAGGTGATTGTTTTTCGTCACGCTCCTGAGACGATCCAGGCAGATAATGAACAGTGGCCCGTACTCGAATCTGTTCCAGACTATCGCGGCTCTCAGGAAATTGTTGTTGACCTTGGAGATTTCAATGAACCCGCTGAGTCTGATCGGCCGAATGAGGTTCAAATTCCGGGGCCGCGCCCATTTGAGGCGTTGGCACGGCGTGAGCTGAAGATGGCAGGTGTGTTTCGCACGCTGCGCAATAGCAGCTCACACGAACCTGTCTTGCACGTCGGTTGGCGGCAGCCGGGGTTAGGGGACAATAGGGCGCGTAGCGTCTATATTTCCGACCGACCCGCTAAACCGCTCTCGTCAGACCAGGAACTTGGAGCCCTCCAGTCGCTCGATCGACCGATTGAGATACCGCGTATTGAGGGGACTATTCGAGTCCGAACCGGCCGCTTACTTTTTGTGACTGCCGATTTCGTCAACTATACGGCACAAGTACCCACCAGAATCAGAGAGCGACGCAGGGTTAAGCTAAAGGAATTGCATTATTTCGACCACCCGTTGTTTGGGGTTATCGTTCAAGTCACCCCTTACCGGTTCGCGCAACCTGAACAAGAAGACGGTGCGCAAACGGCGCGGCTGCAGTAGAACGCTATCGGTCACCATTTCTCAACCATGCTTCGGTTAAACGCAGTACGTCGGTGATTCCCCCGGCTAAATGACCTTCAATTTCGCTAACATCAATCGTGCCTTGCACGATACCCGCAGCCCAGTTTACGACCAGCGATATATTAGCGTAATTGAGTCCGGCCTCGCGAGCCAGACCTGCTTCAGGCATACCTGTCATACCCACTATGGTGCATCCATCTCGTTTCATCCGCGTGATTTCGGCCGCCGTTTCGAGCCGCGGGCCCTGAGTAGCCCCATAGGTTCCTGTCGGCTCTAGGGGTAAATTAATGGTTGCTGCAACGCTGACTAGTGAGTCGCGGAGTCGACTTGAATACGGATAGGTGAAATCTATGTGATTGACGGCGTTATCAAGTCCATCACTAAACGTCTGTTCGCGAGAATAGGTGTAGTCGATTATTTGATCCGGAATAACAATCCGTCGGGGCGGCGTTGCCTCCGTTATTCCACCCACGGCGGTTACGGCAATGACGTCTTCGACCCCAAGATCTGCGAGTGCCGAAATATTTGCTCGGTAATTTATTTGGTGCGGTGGGATGGCGTGGTTCCGTCCGTGTCGTGCCAGAAAGTAAATTTTCTGATCCGCAAATCGACCTTCCAAAATAGAATCCGATGGCATTCCAAAGCGAGTCACACGGCGAATTTCGCGTGCATTTGACATCGTCGCGAGTTCGTCTAGGCCGCTGCCCCCAATTACTGCGATGTTCGCCATCAGGTTCTCACTGCGAAGATGTCTCGGCAGTTGCGCCAATAGTTTTTGTAATCCATTCCGCAACCGAAAACGTAACGATTTGGCCCGGTGAGACCGAAGAAGTCTGTTTGCGATAATCCCGCCGGACGTTCGAGGGTCTTTACGAGTAGCACTGCGGTCAATACATTACTAGCGCGCGCGTCGTAGCAAGCCTCGACTGCCGTTTTTAGTGTGACCCCAAGGTCGAGGAGATCATCGACTAGCAGTACCGTGCGTCCTTTAATGCTCGGCGGTGGTCGCTTGATCCAGCGAATATCGCCACCACTCGTTTTGTCTCCGTAACGACTCAAATGTATATAATCAACTTCAAGCGGAAAGTGAAGTCGATTCAAAAGCATGCTCGTTGTAAACATGCCGCCGTTCATTACTGTTAACAAGATGGGATTACTACTAGCCAATCGCGCAGTGACCGCTTGGGCGATGTCGTCCATCGCTTGATCGACCTCGGCGGCTGAAAATAGGCGCTCGGCATTCTCACGGACGGCTATGAGCTCACTAGAATTCATGTTCCAAGATCACGCATCGCCCTTGATATCCAACTAGTCAATTTCATCCAAGGCAGATCGCCCGGCCCAGTCTTTAGCGAATTGATAGGCAGAGCGACCGCTACGCGATCCGTGCAACATAGCCCACTGCAACGCAGCGCGACGAATAGCCGCTTTGTTTGTGCATGAGGCGCCGAAATGTTCCAACCAGTGGTCGACAATCGAAAGAAAGTCATTCTGATTGAAAGGATGAAACGAGAGCCATAATCCAAATCGCTCTGACAAAGATATTCTTTCTTCGACTGCCTCGCTTTGGTGAATCTCACCGTCTACGGTTTGCACATCTAAATTGTCACTTAGTTTTTCTGCGACGAGATGTCTTCGATTAGACGTCGCGTATATGATCAAATTGTCTGGGGTAGTGAGGATGGAACCATCGAGGACGACTTTCAGGGCGCGATAGGTACTATCCTGCTCGTCGAACGATAAATCATCGCAAAATACGATGAATTTTCCGTCGCTACCGTCTAGATGCTCGACGATTTCAGGGAGATCGACCAGATCCTGACGTTCAACTTCTATTAGCCTCAAGCCTTGCCCAGAGAAAGTATTAAATATGGCCTTTACAAGCGATGATTTTCCGGTGCCTCGCGGTCCCCAAAGTAGCGCATTGTTTGCCGGAAATC
Source organism: Gammaproteobacteria bacterium (assembly GCA_963854885.1). Lineage (GTDB taxonomy): Bacteria > Pseudomonadota > Gammaproteobacteria > UBA11873. Next base: position 3,498 of record CAWLAW010000354.1, read on the forward strand.
CCTGTAAGAATTGTCGCGTGTTACGAATAAGTTCTTGTTTTTGATGATCTATGTGCTGAAGCTCACCGAGTGAAATTGGGTTGAATCGATCAATTGACTGCAGGCGTCCGACATTGGCCTGTTTCCGCCATCGCCATGCCGTGCCCGCGGATAAATCGACCGTCTCGTGGGCGGGAATATAGCGCTCGAGTCGATCTAGAATCGCGTTGGCGCGGCGAAAAAACTGGTCGGCGTCACTCATAATTTTCTATTTCTTAATTCGTTATCGTCTGCAACCGTCATTTTAGCGCAATCGGCCGAGACGGGTAGTCATATTAAATTCGCCACCGTTCAGATCCGGATAACGGCGCGGGTTCGTGCGGGACTCAGTGCGCCACTCCAACGCGGGATAATCGTAGCGCGCCGTTAAATGGGTAGTTACCGCGGATGACGTTGCTCAATTCGGTACGTTTGCCTGCAGCGCTTGGGTGAGCTGGAACTCGATGCGTTTTTTGTAGTTCAACAAGTGGATGGTTTGATGCGACTCCATCTGATTTATCGAGCTGTACCGATTTGATAAATCCAGTTCCGTTATGTATATCGGGTACGTTTCAAATTTTCTTCGATGGTCGTATATGTGTTCAGCCATAGCCAAGAACAGCCGGCCGCTATATTCCACGGATGAGAATTCAACATCCTCGCAGAACATCGTGATTTGCCTGTTTCTATCGCTGTCGACGTCGATGAAAACGCTGATCGGTAAATAGTCTTTTTTATTATCGAGGCTGGTCGTAATTTTGATGATGCCATAGGGATCGTGTGGCGTCGGCTTGAATAGGTAAAATGCGAACGCACTG
>CAWLAW010000355.1:0-4329 GCA_963854885.1 Gammaproteobacteria bacterium
TCTCCATGCGGAGAAACATTCTCATTGTTTCAACGTCGTCAGCATCGTCCAACATATGGAGATACTTCTGCTGCGACAACCGAAACGGTTTTAACGACAGAAACATCGAGTTAAGCAAATCTCCCGATATGTTGCCGTGGCTATCGACGAGAACATCAACGTCAACGTGACGAAACAAATGCGACAACATGTCGTCGGGGGTGTGGAAATCAATCGGCGTTACCGTCGTGATCAGATTGCGAACCTTGGCTCGATTAAGCGCGCTGTAACAAACACTAAACGTGCCGCCTTGGCATATGCCGAGTAGGTTAAGGTGCGGCAACTCACTTCGCTCGCAAATGAAATCAACGCAAGCACCGATGTACCGAGTAATGTAATCAGCCAAACCGAGTGCGCGATCGGCGCCGTTAGGCGATCCCCAATCGATTAGATAAATATCTAATCCTCGATCGAGGAGCGATCGTACCAATGAACGATCCTGTTGTAGGTCGACCATGTCGGGTCGATTAACCGTCGCGTAGACGATCAGCAATGGCACACTATTTCGAACAGCCTGCCTTGCCTGATAATGATACAAGACCGCACCATCAATTTTAAATACGGCGCTTCGTTTGCACGAGCCGAGTTTTGCGTCTCTTGCATCGGACAGTGATTGCGCCGAGCGCGATACCTTAGATTGGAGATCCGCGATTTCGACACGAACTTTTTCGGGGCTGAGTCGGATGCGTGGCACGACGTTATGGTTTTCTCGGCGGATTACTAGCGTCGAAGCTAGCAATATCAAATTCTGCTTTCGCGGGTCGCGGCTTTGGCGTGCGATTAACGTTTGTTGCACGACGTTTTCTTGGGATCGCGGTGCTTGGTGACTTCAAATCGCGCCGTTTTCCAGTATTTACCGTGTTTGATGATTTTACTTCGCGTCGCTTTTTCGGTGCGATCTGATGCTGCTTTTCGGCGTTGCTCGACGTCGCAGTTAAGGCGGCGACTCGCTCAGATAATTGCGCTATCGTTCGCTCGACAGCCTCTGTGTCGTACCCGTTTGCGGCACTGCGCTGCAACGATTGTACTTCTGCTTGGAGCTCATGTTGGCGCGCGATAAGTGCGTCTAGCTCACGCCGGCTCGGCAGGTTCGCTGCTTCTGCGACATCGTTGGTTAGCGTTTGAATTGCCAGGCGATAGCGCGCGCTGGCGTTAACAAAACTCCCGTAGGCTTTCGAATATTGCGCAGTCATGACTTTCTCGGCGTAGGCTTTCTCAGCGATGCTTATCCAAAGATCGTAGAGCGCACGCAAACTTGTGATGTCTTCAAGGCCATCATCTTGCGCGTTAATCGATTTAACGAATCGTTTAACCGCCGTCTCAAATATTGGTCCCAGTTGCCGCGACAGTGCGTGGCTCGCTTTGTTTTGCTCTACCTGTGCGTCTACCACTTCGCGCCAGGCGCTTTGCCATTCACGGAATAAACCTAACGGCGGTAAGGACTGCCAGGCGGAAAAGTCTGGTCGTGAGCCTAGGTCCGACTCACCAACCCCGAACGGATTCGGCATTCCGCCGAGGCCAAAAATTGTCTGAGTTAACGGGGCGCGGAATATATCGGAAAAATTCGCATGCGTCGCGGGTTGCCCCGTGTTCATCATTTTTTGAATTTCTTCAAAGGCATTGCTTAACCATTGGCCCGAAGTGTCGCCAGTCGTTTTTGCTGGATCGATGCCAAACGCCTGCCAAAGGTTTGCAAATGGCATGGTATTTAAGCTGTTTTGACCGAACGCGGCGCGCCAGCTTCGCCAGGCATCCTGCTGTGCTTCAAACCAGTCGGGCGAATTGCTCAAAACCTGAACTCCGGCTGCGGTCTATTTCAACACTCGATTGTCCACAAGATTGTCGACCACCGCGGGATCGGCGAGCGTACTCGTATCACCTAGCGTATCGAGCTCGTTCGCCGCAATTTTACGTAAAATCCGCCGCATAATTTTACCCGATCGGGTTTTAGGCAGACCGGGAGCCCACTGGATGACATCTGGCGTGGCAATCGGCCCGATTTCAGTTCGAACGTGCTTCACGAGTTCGCCGCGCAACTCATCGGTCGAATCGACGCCATTCATTAACGTAACGTACGCATAAATGCCCTGACCTTTAATATCATGCGGGTAGCCGACGACCGCGGCCTCGGCCACTGTGTCGTGTAGCACCAACGCGCTTTCCACTTCCGCTGTGCCCATGCGATGGCCCGATACATTGATTACATCATCGACCCGACCAGTTATCCAATAGTAGCCGTCTTCATCGCGACGCGCGCCGTCGCCAGTAAAGTAATACCCCGGATACATTTTAAAATACGTCTCAATAAATCGGTCGTGATCGCCGTAGACGGTGCGCATTTGGCCCGGCCAACTTTCTTTTATAACAAGCGATCCGGATGCCGCTCCCTCGAGTTCATTGCCTTGCTCGTCGAGCAATGCGGGCACTACACCGAAGAATGGTCGGGTTGCCGAACCGGGTTTTAGCGCGGTCGCGCCTGGCAGCGGCGTAATCAATATCCCGCCTGTTTCTGTTTGCCACCAGGTATCAACGATCGGGCATCGGGCATCGCCGACGACGTGGTAATACCATTCCCAGGCTTCTGGATTAATCGGCTCGCCAACCGAACCCAATATGCGCAACGACTGACGACTCGATCGGGTGACGAAGTCGTCCCCTTGCCCCATTAACGCGCGTAACGCAGTCGGTGCCGTATAAAAGATATTGACCTTATGCTTGTCAACAATGTCCCACATCCGCCCCGCGTCCGGGTAGTTCGGGACACCTTCGAACATTAGCGTCGTCGCACCATTGGCCAGCGGCCCGTAGATTATGTATGAATGACCCGTGACCCAACCAACGTCGGCCGTACACCAATAAATATCCCCATCGTGATAATCGAAAACATATTTGTGCGTCATCGCCGCATGCAGCAAATAACCGCCTGAGGTGTGCAGCACGCCTTTTGGCTTGCCAGTCGATCCCGACGTATAGAGAATAAACAGCGGGTCTTCGGCGCTCATCGCTTCTGGCTCACAGTCCGAACTCGCAGCGGCCGTGGCTTCGTGATACCAGATATCTCGATCTTCATGCCAGTCAATTTGGCCGCCAGTGCGTTTTACGACGAACACCGTGTGGACACTTGGACACTTCTCCAGCGCCTTGTCGGTGTTCGCTTTAAGCGGGATTGGCTTCGCGCCGCGCACCCCTTCGTCGGCTGTAATGACGACACTACAATCAGAATCCAAAATGCGATCTTTTAGGGCTTCGGGGGAAAACCCGCCGAATACGATAGAGTGAACTGCGCCGATGCGCGCACATGCGAGCATCGCTACTGCGGCTTCCGATACCATCGGCATATAGATTGAGACTCTGTCGCCCTTTTTTACGTTTTGCTTTTTTAGCGCATTAGCAAATCGACAAACTTGTTCGTGTAGCTCGCGATAAGTAATTTTTTTATCGTCTTCGGGGTCGTCCCCTTCCCAGATGATCGCCGTTTGATCGCCACGCGTATCCAGATGTCGATCGATACAGTTGTAACTGACGTTTAAAGTCGCACCTTGAAACCAGTTAATATCGCCGCTCGTGAAATCGGCGTTCGATACACTGTCCCAACGGCTAAACCAAGTAACAAATTGATCCGCTTGGGCCGCCCAAAATGTCTCGGGATCGTCGATCGATTGCTGATACATCGATCGATAAGTTGGGTCGTCTAAATGCGCAGAGGCGGCTATTTCATGGGGGACTGGATAAACCTTGGCTTCAGACATCGCAGATTCCTCTCGGGACTTTTACCTGTAATTCTAATCGTTCGGCAGACCGATTTTAGAGCAACGATTCTACTCAAACCGGGGCCCGCGATTGTAACATAGCGATTTGAATGTCGAGGCTCCATAGCGCTACTCAGTAACGACCCTACTTCGACCCATTCGATTGATTGACGGCAACCGAAAAGCTAAGGTACCCGCTTTGGCCGCGACAACTCTCAAGCGAGATTAAATTCATGTCGAAAGATGTTTCCGAATTGGAATGTGCCTTGCGCGCCGTTGCGAAGGCCTGCTCCGTGACACGCCGCGTGCAGGCAGATCTCGATCACATCCGACAACTAACTAAAAACGATCGCTCGCCAGTGACCGTCGCTGACTTTGCCGCGCAAGCAGTCGTGGCGATGTGTCTCAAAGAGAGTTTCAGCGCTATCAAATTAGTCGGCGAAGAAAGCGCCGCCGATTTACGCACGAGCACTGGAGGCGCTTTAGTTCAGTCCATCACAAGCGCCGTGCAGCACGTGTTGCCTGATGTCACCGACGACGA
>CAWLAW010000356.1:0-4317 GCA_963854885.1 Gammaproteobacteria bacterium
GCGCGTCGGCTGCTAATCGACAGACTTTGTCGCGCCGCCACGGCGTCGATATTGAATTTGGTTATTGAATCCTGTCGAATTAGTATTCCCAGCTACTTAGCATCGAGAATCGGTTTTCGATGCCGCATGTTTACTCAAGGATTGGCCCTATGGCATATAGAATTTCGGTCGACACCGGCGGAACATTTACCGATGTCGTGGTTACAGACGGCGACGGTAATTTCACGGTTGGAAAAGCACTAACGGACAAAAGCCGAGCATTCGGTAGTATCAAAGCCGGCATCGACGTTGCCGCCCAAGAGCTTGGTACGGACGCGAGCGTCTTGCTTCGCGACTCATCGATGTTTATCTACGGAACGACGCGCGCGACGAATGCAATTATCGAACGAAAAATCGCGCGTACGGCCTTTTTAACAACACTGGGTTTTCCGGATATATTACTGCTGAAAGAAGGGGGGAAATCGGAACCGCACAACCTGCAAGTTGAGTATCCCGACCCGTATATTCCGCGTCAACTAACCTTTGAAATCACCGAACGCATCAATGCAGAAGGCGGCATTGAATTGGCGCTCGACGAGAAGCTCAGCCGAGAATTGTTAGCCACTTTCTCCGCGCAGAAGATCGAAGCCGTTTCGGTGTGTTTACTCTGGTCTATCGCGAATCCAGAACACGAATTGCGCATTGGCGAATTGATATCAGAATTGCTCCCCGGGATCCCCTACACCTTGTCTCATCAACTCAATCCAATTTTGCGCGAATATAGACGCGCATCCTCGAGTGCTATTGACGCGTCGTTGAAACCAATGATGCAAACTTACTTGAGCGATTTAGAAACGGATTTACGCGCCGCCGGTTATCAGAACGACGTGTTAGTTAGCACCTCGTTTGGCGGCGTAATGCATTTGCGTGATGTCGTCGAACGGCCAATATTTCTTGTAAAATCCGGTCCTGCAATGGCACCGGTCGCCGGACTTGCCTATGTAGAGGCGGAAGGTTTGAGTAACGACGTTATCGTGTGTGACGCCGGCGGGACCACTTTCGACGTTAGCTTGGTGCGCGAGGGACTGGTTGAATTTTCTCGCGACACCTGGCTTGGGCCGCGATGGGTCGGGGACAATTTGGGCATGGCATCGGTCGCCGTCCACAGCATTGGCGCCGGCGGCGGGTCAATTGCTTGGGTCGATTCAGGTGGTTTACTAAGGGTCGGTCCCCATTCAGCCGGTTCGGATCCAGGGCCGGCGTGTTATGGAAGCGGCGGGCTGCAAGCCACAGTAACAGACGCGGCTGTCTGCCTGGGTTATATCGATCCCGCACACTTTCTTGGTGGGCGCATGCAACTTGACGAAAACGCGGCGCGGCAATCGATGGAGGAGTTGTCGGAAACTCTTGGTGAACCAATCGAACGCACGGCGTATGCGATCATGGCCGTGGCAAACGAAAACATGATTCAAGCGATTAAGGAGCTCACGATTAATGAAGGCATAGACCCAAGCGGATCCGTGCTCGTGGCCGGCGGCGGCGCCGGCGGCCTTAACATTGCTCCCATCGCTGCGGAACTCGGTTGCAATACGGTGCTCGTACCACGTACTGCCGGCGCCTTGAGCGCTTCTGGCATGCAATTCTCCGATATCGTCACCGAAGCCGGCGCGAGCGCGCTAACGCAGTCGGAGGATTTCGACTTTGATGGCGTAAATCGCGCTTTAGCCCGGATCAACGCGGAGCTTGATCAATTCGCCGATCGTTTGCGCAGCCGCGGGATCGAGCAAATTCATAAGCGTTATTTTGTCGAGGCGCGCTACCGCTTCCAGGTTTGGGAGTTGGAAATACCCGTTGCAAAAGATCGTTTCGATAGTGCCGAAGACGTCGCCGATCTCGTTGCCGAGTTTCATCGAGTGCACGAACGCGTATTTGCGGTGCAAGATATTGGTCAGGCCGTGGAGTGCTTGAATTGGCGCGGCCGTTTAACCGCCGGAGTAAATGCGCCGACGTTAGAATCGCCACGCGACCCACAACAGAACACGGCGCGCCCGGAGCGAAATCGACCCGCATATTTTTCCAACGGGCTCGTCGACACGCCGATATTTGTCGGCGAACAACTGGCAGTCGGTACGTTGGTATCGGGTCCTGCCATCATTGAAGAACCGACCACCACCTTGGTGGTTTATCCTGGGTCGACGGCACGCGTCACTGCGGGTGGGCATTACATCCTAACTCCTCCACAAGAGGTGGAATTATGAACAAGCAAGATGATATGCCGTCGAAAGTGGAAATTGATCCGATATTAATGGCCGTATTAGCCAACCGGCTAAACGCTATCGTAAGCGAGATGTCCAACACGCTGTTGAGAACTGCGCGTTCGGCCGTGCTTGCCGTGGTACGCGATTTTTCGTGTGCGATTGTCACCGGCGACAATAAAATGCTGTGCCCGGGCGAAGGACTGCCAGTTCACATCTTCGGCAGTAGCTTACAATCTCAGGCGATGTGCGATTTGCACGACGATCTAACGATCGGCGACGCGTTTCTACACAACGACCCCTATCTCGGCAACACGCATCCTGCGGATCACATGATCATGGTGCCGGTGATCATAAATGGCGAGCATCTATTCACAACCTGCGCTAAAGCACATCAGGCCGATTGCGGCAACTCGATTCCGAGTACTTACCACGCTTACGCACGCGATGTGTATGAAGAAGGGTCGTTGATATTCCCGTGTGTTCGCGTACAAAAAGAGTTTAAAGATGTCGACGACATAATTCGCATGTGCAAACGGCGCATCCGAGTGCCGGAACAATGGTATGGCGACTATTTGGCAACTGTCGGCGCCGCGCGTATTGGCGAGCGTCGACTCATTGAGCTGGTCGAACGTTATGGCATGGATACGATCCGACAGTTTATTCAGGAGTGGTTTGCCTATTCCGAACGCCGCATGGCCGAAGCCATTAAACAATTGCCAAGCGGCACCTTAAGTAACGTCGGCAATTACGATCCATTCCCCCCGTTGTTACCCGACGGCCTGAAAATTCGGGTCGACGTCGCGGTAGATGCGCAAGAGGGACGGATCGAAGTCGACCTTACGCACAACGAAGACAACAAAGCCTTTGGCTTAAACCAGTCTGTCGCTTGCGCGACGAGCAATGCAATGGCTGGCGTGTTTAATTGTCTCGATCACGACATTCCGCACAATGCGGGCAGTTTCTCGCGCGTCACAGTAAAACTTCGTGAAGGTTGTATCACCGGAATTCCGAAATTTCCGCATAGCTGCTCTATGGCGACGACTAACATCGCCGATCGCATTGTAAATATTACGCAGTCTGCGTTTGCGGATATCGGTGACGGGTATGGGCTCGCTGAAGGCGCAATGGGCATGGGTGCAGGTGCGGCAGTTATCTCGGGACACGATTGGCGGCGTGATGACCCCTACATCAATCAGGAGTGGGTACTCGTCAACGGCGGACCAGGCACACCAACGACAGATGGGTGGCTAAATTACGGACTACCCGTTGCCGGTGGATTAATGTACCGCGGCAGCGTCGAAGTCGATGAATCGAAATATCCGCTGATCTTTAAATCCATTCGGGTGATAGCCGGCGGCGGAGGCGCGGGTCGTTTCCGCGGTTCTCCTGGGGCGGAAGTCGTCTATGGTCCGCGTAAAGATCCCATGACAATAGTTGTATCTTGCGACGCCCAGGTGAATCCCCCGCAAGGGGTTCGCGGCGGCGAGGCAGGACCGCCCGGATCGACATACAAAATTCATTCCGACGGACAAGAGGAAAAGTTACCTGGGGTAATCGAATTTGAACTCGAAGCGGGTGAATGGGTGCGGGGGGTCGACTCCGGTGGCGGCGGGTATGGCCGCGCCCTGGAACGCGATCCGCAACGTGTCCTAAAAGACGTGATTGAACGATGGGAAACTGAGGCACGCGCAAACGATGTGTACGGCGTAATTTTCACCGGCAGCATCGCCGACGGTTCTATGGCCGTCGACTTAGAGGCGACGAAACAACGCCGCGCTGAGCTCGCCTAAGCGCGGCTAGGAGTCGCCCTCCATCGCGCTCGGAATTTGACCGGTGGCGGCGCTATAGATTTGTCGGCAACAAAAACATCGCGACGCTCGTGACCATAAATACCACGATCGCAACAAGGAACGTATAGCCGACGACATCGCCAAAGCGCAGCCGGGTTACGGCGAGTATAGGGATCGCGAAAAATGGCTGAATAAGGTTCGTGAGCGAATCCCCGTAAGCGTAAGCCAAAGTAATCGTCACCACGGAGACATCGAGTGATTCGCCTGCAGGAATTAAGAACGGCGCTTCA
>CAWLAW010000357.1:0-4307 GCA_963854885.1 Gammaproteobacteria bacterium
CGACTGCTTTAGCGTAGGAATCGCCCTTCAGTCCGGAACGAGGATAGGCTAAGTAACGAACCGTGATCCCCGCATCAGTAAGCTGGTTAACTTCCGTGTGTAATTTCCGACAGTAGCCGCAATCAATGTCGGTATAGACATATAGCGTCCTCTTCGTTTTACCCGACCGCGGTGCGAATTCTATGACATCGTTACTATCCAGCGATTGAAATGCATCCACACGTGCCTTAGCTTGGCGTACGCGCGTTAAGTTTTGCAACGTTGATATATCATATATGTCACCCTTGATAATATATCGCCCGTCGCCGCTTACATACAGCGCCGTCGGTCCCACCATAACTTCATACATGCCGGGTAGCGGCGCGAGCCCAACACTCGTTATTTCGGCATCCGGAAGGACTTTCTTGACTGCCGCTTTTATACCAGCGTGCTCGTCTCGATCTGCGAGTGAGAGAGAACTGGCCAGCGAAAAATAAGCTACGAAGGCCACTTTGGCTATATTCATGTTGAGTCCTCAGGAGAAGTTAGGGCGCAATCAGTACCGACGGGCATTGTAAAAGTATAAATTCCGCAACACCACACGCCTTCACATTATTTGACTGTCAAATGCCTACAGTGTTCCATTAAACATCACTGCTGGATTTCGCAAAAATCGATCCTAATCGCCAACAGCCGGTCGACTAGCGTAGAATCTACGTCTTGTAGTCGCTACGCGACCGACAGAGGCACAATACCCCCCGCAATGGCTATGCCTAATTCAAATTCGCTCGAGGGACAGGCACTAGGTAAATACCAAGTACTGAAGATCATTGGGCGCGGCAACATGGCCACGGTATACCTTGGCCAAGATCCTTTCGTGGACCGACCGGTCGCGATTAAAGTTGCAGCAGATGAATACGTAAACTCCGGCGACGACGGCCCGCTTTATCGACGGATGTTTTTCAATGAAGCGCAAGCCGCAGGGATGCTAAAGCATCCGAATATTACCGCGATATTCGACGCCGGAGTCGACCAAGACCGATATTACATCGTCATGGAATACGTCTACGGCGGGACAACGTTGGACAGGTTTACAAATTCTCAGCATTTACTCAGCATAAAAAATCTGACGGACATTCTTTATCAATGTGCGATGGCGCTCGATTACGCACATCGAAAAGGCGTGATCCATCGAGACATCAAGCCGAAGAACATACTCATAACGGACGATCTCGAAGCAAAAATCACGGATTTTAGCGTCGCCGTAGTCCCACATCTACAAGAAGGAATGGCGCCGGAGCATGCTGGCTCTCCGCTCTACATGGCGCCCGAGCAACTTCGCTTGGAGGAAGCGACGAATCAATGCGACTTGTTTTCGCTAGGGATCGTTGCTTATGAACTCCTGACCGGGAAACATCCATTCGAAGGTAGAAATATGGACGCGATTCAGCATCGAATTCAGGATACCCCGCCAACTCCAGTGCACGAATTCCGCGCCGACATCCCGGATATTTTTCAACGCATCATCGATAAAGCGCTAGCCAAAAGCACGGAGCATCGCTACAAAACCGGCGCCGACATGGCTGGAGACCTGTCGCTAGTTTACGATTTCATTCGGCTAGCTGACGGGCAACCGGCCCAGCAAGAGAAATTTAACCGCGTCCAAAGCTTGGATTTCTTTGCCGAATTCTCGGACACGGAGTTATGGGAAATAGTCAATGCCGGAGATTGGTTAGTTTGCGACGTTGGTGATCCAATAATTCAGGAAGGAGATGAGGATCCGTCGTTCTACGTCCTTGTCGATGGAGAAGTTTCTGTTTCAAAAGGCGACTACGAAATTGTCAAACTCGAAGCAGGCGACTGTTTCGGAGAAATGGGTATCGCACCTGGTCGCCGGCGCACCGCCACAATTAATGCGGAGAGCTTAGTTACTGTGTTGAAAGTTCGCAGCTCAATTATCGAACGCGCGTCGATAAATTGTCAGCTGCGCTTCCAGAGGAAATTTCTGTACACGCTGATAGAACGACTTGAATACGCAACCGAAAAAATAGTGGACAACGTAGATGATCCCTAAATCCATGATCATCATACTCAGGGCACAAACCAGTTGAATTCCACGGTCGAAGAAATTCACCCAAATCGCAGTATTCGTTTGGGAGACGTCATACAGATCTTACTGCAACGAAATAATATCAACGCAAAGACCGCGAAGCATGCACGTGAAACGCTTGGTCAAGACGATCAACGCCACCCTTTCATCCGGTTCGCGGAATTAGGGTTGCGAGACGGGCTAAACCCAAACACGGTGCTTGGCACTGAAACTATCACCCGAGTGGTTGCACACGCGTGCAACATGCCGTACGTGCGAATTGATCCACTAAAGATCGATGTCGAGACCGTCACAAGCTTATGCGACGCGGTTTCAGTTCCTGCCGATTGAAGTGACTGAGTCGACCGTGGTGATCGCGACCGCGGAGCCATATGTCGAAGTTTGGGAAGCAGAACTCACACCTATTTTAAAACGTGAAATTCAACGTGTCTTAGCCAATCCTGCCGATGTGGCGAAATTTTTGAAAGAATTCTACGGCGTCAGCCGTTCTCTCTCGGGCGCAGCGCCTAAAACCTCAGCGGACGACGCGGCAACTTTGAGCGACTTCGAACAGCTCACTCAACTTGGGGCGGTTGGCGAACTGAACGCCGATGATCAACACGTCTTTCACTTAGTCGATTGGCTTTTGCAATATGCGTTCGACCAAAGAGCGAGCGACATTCATATCGAACTGCGCCGAGAACAAGGCAATATTCGATTTCGAATTGATGGCATTCTACACATCGGGCACCAGCTGGCCCCGACAATAATGGCTGCGATTACCAGCCGCTTAAAATCCCTTGGCCGCATGGACGTCGCGGACAAGCGGCATTAACCGGTCACTTGGTGTTGTCCACCCTTCACACCAACGACGCGCCCTCAGCAATCACCCGGCTCATGGACATCGGTGTCCCGAGTTATTTGATTGGAGCAACTCTACTCGGAGTCGTTGCGCAGCGCTTGGTAAGAACCCTATGTCAAAGCTGCAAATCTCCCACTCAAGTATCCCGAGCTGCGTGGATTTCTCTTGCGGGGACGCTGCCTCTGGAACCCGACGAGCAGTTTCATCGAGCTGTGGGCTGCGACGACTGTCGTAACACTGGGTTTAAGGGACGCGAAGGACTTTACGAAATACTTCGCATCTCGGAATCGCTGGCCGCGATGATCAATCGCGGGGCGAATTCACTATCGTTGCGCCGCAGGGCGTTGGAAGACGGCATGTTGCCGCTTCGTCATGCTGGCGCAATTAAAGTTGCATTAGGCCGCACAACCATCGAAGAAGTGTTAAGCCTGAGCCCCTTCGATCGAGTCGACGAATAACCCCGCGGAACCCGAACGAGTTTATTTCGACAAACCAATCCAACCCGCGCGTGCGCTAACCGCGCGGATGGTGTTGACGGTGAATATCCTTGAGTCGTTCTCGGGCGACGTGTGTGTATATCTGTGTTGTCGAGATGTCACTGTGGCCAAGGAGTAGCTGAACGACGCGCAAATCAGCACCGTGGTTTAGTAAATGTGTGGCAAAAGCATGGCGTAAAGTATGCGGCGATAGTTGCGTCGATATTCCTGCATGAAACGCATGTTTTTTTATCGCATACCAAAATGCTTGCCGCGTCATCGGCCCCCCGCGGCTGGTCGGAAACATCGCATCGGATGTCAATCCGTGAATAATATTCGGGCGCCCCTCGGCCAGATATTTTTCCAACCAAGTTTGCGCGACTTCCCCAAACGGGACGAGTCGCTCCTTACTTCCCTTGCCGAATACCCGTACAACACCTTGGCGAAGATTCACCTCTGAGATCGTCATATTCACCAACTCCGAGACGCGTAAACCTGTCGCATATAGCAACTCAAGCATGGTTCGGTCGCGCAGGCCAATTTTATTTTCGATCCTGGGCGCGGCCAACAAGGCCTCGACATCGGATTCACTCAACGTGCGCGGTAGTTTACGTCCAGATCGCAGCGTCGACACTCTAGCGCTTGGATCGGAATCGATAACCCCTTCGCGTAGCAAAAATCGGAAAAATCGACGTAGCGTTGATAATCGGCGCGCAGCAGTGCGCGACGAAGTTGCAGATACCATGCCAATGTATTCGCTAAGATCGGCGTCGCCGGGGTTTAATAGCCCAATTTGTTTTTCTAGTAAATAGCGCTTAATTGCGCGTAGATCCGCCCGGTAAGCTAAAACAGTATTATCGCTCAAACCAAACTCTATCCACAGATGATCGAGGAAGGCGTC
>CAWLAW010000358.1:0-4283 GCA_963854885.1 Gammaproteobacteria bacterium
CTAATCACGAGGTATATGTCGCTGGCCAGCCGATTTTGACCGGTTGGGTGTACTTCTACGAACATCAAATGCTCTCGATTTTCGGGATCACGGCGGCGGCGCTGCTGTTTTCTCTTGTCTTATACATGCAAAACATCCCTGGGGTGGTGACCCCACTAGCCGTGAGTATCGTTGCCGCCATTTGGGGCTTCGGTTTCGTTGGGTGGTTAGGCGATCCAATCGAGCCCTTGATAATGGTTGTGCCGCTGCTCCTTGTGGCGAGGTCGTTTAGCCACTGCGTGCAATTTATTGAGCGCTATTACGAGATCTATCACGAGATAGGCGACCGGCGGAAGGCGGCTGAGTTGGCGCTCGGCGTCATGATGGCGCCCGGCGTATTGGGCATCGTGACGGATGCAGCAGGACTATTCTTAATCGCCGTTGCGCCAATTCCCGTAATGGAGCGCTTCGCAGTATTTTGCGGATTCTGGGCACTTATCTTGGTGCCGGCCATCCTTTTCCTCACCCCGATCATGCTTTCTTGGTTCCCAGCGCCCGGCAATGTCGCCCAGCTAATCGGCAAGTCAGATAAGCGCTCCTGGCACGATAGCATCATCGATATGCTGCAGGTTGTCGGCCGCGTTAGCCACGGCTCGCAGGCGAAATATACGACTGCTATTGTTGTGGCACTGCTGGTTGGTGGCTTGTACCTCGCATTGCAGATCAAGGTGGGTAATCCGACAGAAGGCAGTAATTTGCTGTTTGAAGATTCGGAATTCAATACGGCAGTGCGGGCAATTAACCGGCACTTTCCGGGTTTGATGACCTTGGAGATAGTTTTCGAAGTAAAAGACAAAGAAGCTGACGGCGACGCCCGGATGTTACGTTCGAGCGACGCAGTGAAGACCATGCAGCAACTGCAGAGCTTGCTCGAAGCGAGCCCGAATCCGCCGACCGCGACGTTATCATTCGCCGACTATCTACCGGATGCGCAACGTTTGTTTAGCGGCGGTAACCCGAAGTGGGCGCCAATTGACACAACCGATGCTGCGGCGACCGCAGCGGCCGGTGCGCTACTCCTGGGATCTAGTACGAAAAACTACAGCCATGTGAGTGATTTCGAATTAGAAAACGGCACGGTCTCTCTTTGGTATAAAGATAACAAGCAAGAGACTGTCGACATTGCGCTGGCACAAACACGCATCGCGCTTGAGAAAGTTGGGATCGAACACGAGAAGTTCCGCATCCGTCTAGGCACGGGCGCCATTGCGCTACAGCAATCGGTAAATGACACAGTTGACTATTACCAGTGGGTAATCCTCGGTGCATTGAACCTAGTTATCTTGTTTACCTGTAGTTATGCCTACCGTTCTATTGCGGCCGGGATATTACTGCTGATTCCAGTGAACTTTTCGAACATGCTGCTTGGCGCAGTGATGGTCTTAATGGGAATTGGTCTGGATGTAAATTCGCTGCCGATCGCTGCCATCGGCATCGGCGTCGGTATCGATTACGGTATTTACCTGTTGAGTCGAATCTGCGAAGAGTTTAGAGACAACAAGGACCATGGCGATGCGATTCAGGCGGCGGTAACAACCACCGGAAAAGCGATTTTCTTTACCGCTTCAATTGTACTGCTAGGTATTTTCCCTTGGTACCTGTTGTCGGAACTGAAATTCCTTGCGGATATGGGACTACTCCTCGTGATGATCATGTTGATCAACATGGTGATAGCGCTGGTCGTACTGCCCTTATTAGTCTATTTGTTCAAACCCAATTTTATCGAGCGCGAACATTTGATTATTTCGGAAAATGCAGACATCTCCGACATGCTCGACAACGATTAAGTGAATAACAAAAGTAGGAACATAATAATGACTAGTCTTTTTAATCAACGCGGTTCGCAAGGTAACCGTGTAAAGAATGCGAATGCGCCTATCGTTATGCTCGCTTTGCTACTATTTTCACTGGCGGCTGTTGCCGAAGAATCAGTGGAAGTAGTACGGTCAGGAATTGCGCACGATGCGTTGTACGCAATGGATATGACCGGCGAGAAAGGCGTTGCCGTTGGAAACTTCGGATTAATCCTCGAAACAACCGACAGTGGTGCGACGTGGATCAAAACCGAGCCTGTTACCGAGCAGGCGTTGTTAGGCATCGCAACGGCTGGGGACCGGCAACTCCTCGTCGGCCAGTCCGGCACCGTGGTAACGCGAGTCGGAGATGGCGCATGGGAGATTCTTGAAAACGATTTCAAACTGCGCTTGTTAAATGTCGATCTACATGAAAGTGGCTTGGCTGTCGCTGTTGGAGAGTTTGGCGCCATTCTACGTTCAAGTGACAACGGCAAATCGTGGAACCCGATCACTGTCGATTGGAATTTATACAACGATGAAGGCTACGAGCCGCATCTCTACGACGTTGCGATTCGCGACGCGAACACGGTCGTGATTACCGGTGAGTTCGGTCTCGTACTGTGGTCTGACGACGGCGGAACGACGTTCCTCGCGCGCCACACGGGCGAAGAATCAATATTCGCCCTCCATCTAGATGCAGAAGGCACGGGAAGCAGCTACGCGGTGGGCCAGGATGGCGAAGTCCTACGCAGCCAAGACAGTGGGATCACCTGGAGCAAACTAGAGGCGGGTTCCAAAGCAAACTTGCTTGGCGTGTGGTCTGGACAGGGCGAAGTGGTGATTGTCGGCATTCGTGAATTATTGCGCTCTAGCGACGATGGGGAGACCTGGAAACGTTCCGAAGACTTAAATATTCTGCGCACTTGGTACCAAGGCGTAGCCGCCGCGGTCGCTGAAATCGAGGCACCGAATGGATTCCTAAGAACCCAGATAGTGTACGTAGCGGGATATAACGCCACTATATCTAGGATCTTGGAATAATCCATTAAAGTAATTTGTACGTTTTAGTTGTCTCATTCAAACAACATAAAAACGAGCGAAAAAAATACATACCGAAAAAACGAAAAAAGACTATTCATTCGGGCGGAATTCGTTATACTGCGTTGTAATTGACGCAAGTTACGAACGACTTTCCAATCGAACGAACTTGAAGATGTGACGGAATAACAACAGACAAGAGAGTAGTTGTAACCGTCTGGGGTGATAAAAACTACAGATTTACTAAGAGGAGAGCGGGAGTGAATAGAACTAAGCTCGCGACAATTTCTACCACGGTAGGAATGTTAGCAACCTTACTCGTACCGAGCGTTGCAATGGCCATCGATTGGAGCTTTACCGGCTTCGTTCGACAGGAAATTGCGATATCGATTACTAACGACGAAAATCCGAATAACTCGGGAACGAACAACTACGTTGACCAGGCGATACCTACGACAACCTCGGGCCTATTCAATCCAGGCGCGACCGTAACGTCTACCGTAGCAGACGGAGTCGGGTTATCCGCTTTGGGAATAAATGGCGATCCAACGCAACGTAGAGACGAGCGCGGGATCTTCACCTCGGTGCCTAACGTGTGCCAGTACTTCGGTGGAAGTAGTGGCTTAAACGAATTCCCCGACCGCGCGGGCCAAGCGGCAACGATTGCGGGAAATGGTGGGGCCTGCGCCCTCGGCGGTGCCGGAATTGCAGAAGACAGTAGTGTTAACCTGTTTAACACCCGCGCTGAATTCGACTTACAAGCGAACAATATCACCGACGACATTAACGCCTATATGAAATTGCGCGTTTACTTCGATGGCACGAGCAACTTCAACGACGAAATCGTTGGCGACCATTTCCAAGAAAACTTCTACGGAAACCGTGGCGCGCTATTAGAAGCTCAAACCAACGACATCATTATCGACATTCCAGCGCTGTACTTCGATTACAACAAGGGCCCGTTATGGGTTCGAGTTGGTCAACAGCAAATCGCCTGGGGTGAAGCATTATTCTTCCGCGTATTCGACGTTGCGAACGGACTCGACTTACGCCGTCACTTCTTCTTAGACGTCGGTGGCGAAGAATACGCCGACGAACGCATCGCGAGCCCAGGGGTACGCGTTAGTTACACGTTCCGCAACGGCCTCGAACTTGACGCTTTCGTACAAATGTTCGCACCGACATTACTCCCCGGTCTGAACACCTCGTACAACTTGGTTACCTCCGGGTTCTCCTGGGATAACCGCATCGAGTTAGACGAAGCAAAAAATACGTTGAACTACGGCATCCGCGCAGTTTGGCCAATTACTGATGCGTTAACGCTCCAAGTCATGGCGGTTAATCGTCGGAACCCAGACGGTGTTGTCCGTTGGCATGATGCCCCAGCGACTTTGGACAACGGCGCACCAA
>CAWLAW010000359.1:0-4280 GCA_963854885.1 Gammaproteobacteria bacterium
GGCTTCTAGGCGCACGTTATCGTCAGCCAGTCGAGCCGGTTTGCCAATAATAGAAATTAATTGCCGATCGAGTGTTGCGCGTCTATCCGCACGTAACGCGCCTGATTTCGCACCGTCCAACTCGGGATCTAGCTTCGCTACAGAACGGTATTGCACACCAGCCTTCGACCAGTTCTCGCTCTGCTCGGCGTCCATCGCACTACGCAGGTGTTGGGTTATTTGTTGTGCAAGAATTTTATTTTTCACTTGCGCCAAGGCGTCGCTCGCCTCGATGCCGTGCGGTTTTATTTTCAGAGCATTGACGAACGATTTTCTGGCGACAACATTTTTCCCGTTGTCGAAAGCAGTAATTCCTTGAGACATTAAATCGCGATATTCATTATCGAGTAGCGTCTGCTTCACCCTAGCGATCGAATTTGCAACGCCTGGTGTTTCGCCGTCTAACGAGCGTGCTTCGTCGTAGCGTGCCAGCGCACCATCCAGTTCACCGATTTCTTCGTAGCCATTCGCTTCGTGGACCAGCGCGAGGACTTGATCGAGCGTTTTCGAACGGCGCAGTCCGTTAGCTGCGGCATCGTGATTTGGAGAGACTGACAGCGCGAAATGAAACGATTTTTGCGCCGCGTGTGAGTTGCTTTCGACGATGTGCTCGAAACCATCGGCAACTGCTTTACTAATCACTTGAGCGGCACGGCCATCAATTGAACGTAATTCGTCGTATGCGCGTTGATAGATCTCCTCGGCCTTCGAGTAACGCTGTTCCCGATAGGATTTTTCTCCCAGGGCGATTTCTTCGCGCGCCGCGGCGAACTCGTCTTCTGCCCATTCTTTAACGTTGCGTTGCGCTAAGCTCTTAACGAGTTTCAATACGTCGCCAAGCAATTCTTGGCTGGCGCGCCGTGATCCAACCGAGAATTTCTCGTCGTTTAATTTCGTTGTGGAGTTACTCGTTGGGTTTTCAACGGGTGCGTGAGTCGGCTGTTCCGTCGATTGCACGTTTGACGACAAACCTGGTTCGATAAATTTCGGTAGTACGAATACTACCGACAGCACAACGAAGAACAGCACTATCGACGCAGCAACGATTAGAGAACGGGACAACGTCGACGACGCATCTCCGGTCGCGGGTTCGCTGGCGATTGCAGCGTCGCCAATGCGTACCGGACTGATCGGGGTATCGGCGTCGTTGAGGTCGTCACGCTGGTTTCCGGACATATAGACTAAATGCTTTTTCGCAATTGTTGATTATCGCCTATGTCCATAATCAATATACGGCGTCGGTTAATTTATTCTTCGGAATCAGAGTAGTCGTGAGGCGGCAATTGGCCAATTTCGGCAAGATAGATGTTATTCAGAATGGCTCGCCACTGAGCATATTGCTCGTCGACGGTGCCGCTAAGCGTTACGGTTTTATCGGCGAGGTCAATTGAATGTGGTTCAACTTCTGCGCCCAAGGAATCCGCCATTTCCTTCATCGCCGCTTCGTGAATTTTTGCCTCTGAGCCCCGATCAATTCCGCTTTTGAACAAATACGCACCGCCGCCAATGCCGAGGACGCCAGCCGTTCGCGCAGAGGCATTACCACTTGCCTGTGCCAATATCCCTGCTACCACAGCAAGTGCACCGCCAATTTTGCGGGCTGTTGCATCGCTTTTTAGTTTTCTCAGTGCCTTCGTTTCGTGGTAACTCGCTTCTCGCCATTGGTCGTAGGGAACGGCCATACGCTGGTTGAACGTCGCGTAGTAATCTTGCAGACGATCGACAAACATTTGGTCCCGAATGCGGATCGATTCTATATGATTTATGACGGGATCGGTTTCCGCCGGTAACCTTAAGAGGGTGTATTTTCCATTTCCGTCGTGCTGCAGGAAATCATTGTAGTCGTCAGGCGCAAATCGTTGTGCGAAGCGCATTTTCGACGTCGCTCGCAACGCCTCGCGCTGCGCCGGTTCCGTGCGGCGGGCGTAGTCTTCCATGTCTCGAGAAATTTGATCATATACGTGCTGAAACGGTTCTTGTTGCTGACGCACGGCGCGATCGTAGGCGTACTGGCTCAGTGCGTCGGAGTATGTCCGGTTATACCAGGTGTTGCCGGATGCATCCGTAACACGGATTTTCATGCTGAGTGATTCACCGTCGGATTTAATTATTTTTCCGGTTACGTAAACGTCGGTTTCACTTTGTCCTGCGGGGACAATTCTCACCGCACCCCAATTACCCGATCCTTGCATCGTCTTCGCGATGTTGTATGACACATGGACGGCCTCTGCTTTGCGCACGCTAGGAGTGGTGGTGGAAACGCCTTCCTCAAGATACTCAATACCGGGATCCAGAATGTCGATTCCGGCATCAAGCAATAAATGTTCGGGGATCGGCGGCGCCGCGACCGCCGGTGTTCGAATCGAAGTCGACCTGACAGGTTGTGAGTTACAAGCAGTTAGAAGCAAAGCGATCGGTAAAATGCAAAACGCAGTGACCCGTGCTCGGCGATTCGTCATCAATTCGTTCCTTTCGTATATTTGCGGTACTCATCCCACAATCTCTCGCGTAGCTGCGGATCAGCTTCACTTGTCGCTGCTTCGCGTAATTGACGCGCTACGATATCGTCGTCGCGGCTAGCCGGAATATCTGCAGGAATAGGGCCCGCAGGGCGATGTGCTGTTCCGGATCGATCGCTACCGACTAAATCAGGCGTATGCCCAAGCCCGCTGGAAGTATCGGCCTGTCCTCCCGCACCCGCTCCATCCGCCGGGTTTTGGCGGCTTCCTTGGCCCGATTCTGATGTGCCGATTGGGCTGCCGCGCCCACTAACCCGTTCGCGTTCCGCATCCTCACGAGTGCGTCGCATGAGCTCGTCGAACTCCGCAAATTTCGTATCCAGGTTTTGTTCTAACTGTGCCGCTTGTTCTTCTGCGGTCGCGGCACCGATATTGACGACCGGCGCGCCGCCGTCGCCGATTGCCGATTCCGCAGTTGCGCGTCCACTTGTGCCAGTTGCTCCGCCATCTTTTGCACTTGGTGTGGCACCGCCGCCTCCGTTTTGCGATCCTGATTCTCCCGTTGGCGGTTGTGTCTCACTTGACGCATTCGGGCTCACGATTGGGTCGCCGTTTTCATCTACCGGAATGTCCGTAATTTCAACGTCGGCGGCCTTGTTACTTGGCGGTGGCAGGTGGTCGGGCAACTCATTTGTTCCGCTGGCGGACGGGCTGGGTACGGGTTGCATTCCCGGGCCAGGTCCCGAATTTGCATTTGCCGCCGCTGCCGACTGTTGGGGCTGATCGGCTGACTCCATCGGCGGCGGTTTGGGGGCTTGCGATTTTGGCGGAGGAGGGGCTGGCGCCGGGCTTTGGATTTGCGGGTCGCTGCTACAGGCGGTAAGCACAGCGACCACTGCTAGGTTGAAAGCTAGTTTCTTTACTGAACTCAACGATCCTGCTCCACAATTCGATCGGTTTGTCGCAATAGCAACGTTGCGCCGACGATAAACGACGAAAAATTCCTAGCCGCCCGAACTCGGCCGCAGGGTTTCATTTGTGTGACCTAAATAAAGACGATTTGTTCCTGAAAACCAACGAACTAGGGATCGCTATCCCAATGCGTCGACCGTTGCCTCAACTAGAGCGATTAGCGACCGAGGACTTGTCGTTTTGCTCAACAGCCCTACTCAAACAATTCGGACACCGGCAATCTGCTGCAGGATCGAGTTGCTCGGCTGGCAGTTTTTTCAATTGAGCACACCAACAATTCAATGATTCAACACCGCAGGCGAATAATTCGCCGCATTTAGAACACGGTTTTGAACGACCAGTTGAGATATTAGCATTCACCATGGTCTTCGCAGAGTTCCGCGCGACTAAAATGTCGCGGCAATGTTTCCAAGTTCTTCAAGCATGAAGCTCGCATCGGCTTCTGCCACCAAGGTGCCGTCGGCACGCACAGCACTAGACGATAACTGCACCAAGCGTCCTTTGCGACGTTTGAAACGGCACTCGAGCAAAATTTTTGTTCCGACCGGCAGCGGATCACGATAGCGAATTTCGCATTTCGCCGTAAATCCTCGCCCTTGTTGGAGAAAAATCCAATTGGCCATGACATCGTCGAGTACGCTAAAAATGATGCCGCCGTGGGCGATGCCGTCGAATCCAACATGATGTTCATTAGGTTCGAATTCACCCCGGCACACGCCATTGTCGTACTCAAATTTCACTCCAAGTCCGATCGGATTGTGCGGGCTACAAACGAAACAGTTTTTGCCCCCGAGCTTGGATTGCTTTTCG
>CAWLAW010000360.1:0-4269 GCA_963854885.1 Gammaproteobacteria bacterium
GTTTGCGAGTGCGTCGGCCCGTACGCGAGACGCGACCGACATGTTCGCGAATGGATTTGCAACCGAAACGGGTGTGTCGATCTTTTCGCGTATTAGACCGTCTATTCCGTTAATCGAAGCGCACCCGCCCGCAATCACGACGTGATTTACTGTCCCAACTTGAGAGGACGAGTAGAAGAACTGCAGTGCTCGATTGACTTCTTGGGCCATTGATTCCCTAAACGGCTGCAAAACTTCAGGTTCATAATTATCGGGTAGTCCGCCTTGGCGCTTTGCAAGTCCGGCCTCTTCATAAGACAAGCCGTAACGGCGCTGAATTTCGTCGGTCAATTGGCGCCCGCCAAATAGCTGTTCGCGGGTATAAACGATCGAATTGCCCTCTAAAACGCTGAGTGTCGAAGTCGTCGCACCAACATCCATGATCGCGATAATGTGCTGGTCGCCGATATCGTTCATTACCAATGACACGGCGTTTTCCAGTCCAAATGCCTCAACGTCCACTACTTTTGCTTGAAGTCCGCCAACATCCAGCGCCGCCACGCGGCGATCAACGTTGTCACTGCGCGAGGCCGCGAGTAACACATCGACTTTGTCAGGTTCTGTCGCGGATAAGCTTAATACTTCGAAATCTAGGCTAATCTCCTCCAACGGATACGGTATGTATTGGTCCGCCTCAATTTGGATTTGACCTTCCATTTCTTCTTCGGACAGATTGGCTGGCATCGATATAATCTTCGTTATAACGGCCGAGCCCGCCACAGCGCAGGCTGCGGTTCGGGTGCGGGTGCCGGACTTCTTTACCGCCCGACCAATTGCCTCGCCGACCAATTCGGCATCCGTGATATTCTTCTCGACTACCGAATTTGGTGGTAGCGGCTCCACGGCATAGCTTTCGACCCGATACCTACCGCCACTGCGGGACAGTTCGAGCAATTTGACCGACGTTGAGCTTATGTCGACACCCAACATGGGAGCCTGTTTGCGTCCAAAGAGAGCCACTACTTTTCCTTTATTAATAATAGGTTACGACGAAAAAGTGTTTTTTAACCTTAGCTTGTAAAGCAAACTATAGACAGTCATCATATAAATAACAAACGATATTTAACTAAAATCTAATAGTTTCCAGAGCTTAGACTAGTAATCTAATGTAAACCTATATCAGATATGGCGCCTACGCCCTAACCAGACACAATATGTTGCGTTTCTCATTCTATCTACTGTTGTCGGCGTTTATCGTCGGCGTCGTCACAATTGGAGCAGTTTTGTGGCTGGTTTTACCCGATTTACCGTCCGCCAACGCGTTGCGGGAAGTGCATTTGCAAACGCCTCTGCGAGTGTACTCCTCGGACCGACGTTTGATCGCGGAATTCGGCGAGAAACGTCGTCATCCTGTCTTGATCGATGATGTTCCGACATTAATGAAGCAAGCGTTTATTGCCTCGGAGGATGATCGGTTCTACGAACATCCTGGGGTCGATTGGATGGCCATAGCACGCGCAGCAATAGAGCTTGCCCAGACCCGAGAGAAGAGACAGGGCGGCAGTACTATTACGATGCAAGTCGCGCGTAATTTTTTTCTTACCCCGGAAAAAACCTACGAGCGTAAAATTAAGGAGATCGTACTTTCTTTTAAGATCGAGCAAGAACTTTCCAAAGATGCGATTCTCGAGCTCTACCTCAACAAAATCTTCCTCGGACACCGCTCCTACGGAGTTGGAGCGGCAGCTCAAGTCTATTATGGGGTAGAACTGCAGGAACTTACGCTTGGCCAGATCGCAATGATCGCAGGCTTACCTAAGGCACCATCGACGACCAACCCGGTTACCAACGCTGGTGCCGCTGAAGGTCGTCGTGGTTACGTGCTATCGCGCATGCTGAAACTCGGATATATAGATCAAGCTGCCTACGCTGCGGCGCTCGCCGAGCCAGTCGCGACGACCGTACACGGGTTGCGCACGGAGGTTAGCGCGCCCTACCTCGCCGAAATGGTTCGCTCCTACCTACGCAAGAATTACCGAGAGGACGCCTATACTGCCGGTTATCATGTGTACACGACGATAGATTCAACCAAACAGAATGCGGCAAATAAGTCCCTGCAAGATGCGCTACTGAATTACGATCGCCGTCATGGTTATCGGGCCGCCGAACATCATTTCGATATACCCGATACTGCCGACGCGGAGTATTGGACAGATTTGCTCAAAGGCTACATTGATATTGGTCCGCTGCGAGCGGCGTTGGTTGTCGGCGTGGATGATAAAAGCGTTCGGGTATTTTCTTCCGGCTCGGAGAATCTGTTGATCCCTTGGGAAGGTATCAAATGGGCGCGTAAATATATTTCACATGACCGTCGCGGTGCTGCGCCAAAGACCGCGCAAGAAGTTCTTACCGTTGGCGACGTTGTGCGTATCGAATGGCGACCACCTATTCCGACAGATGATAAAAAAAACTCAGAAAACACAGCGTTTGAGACGCTCGGATTCTGGCGCCTCGCCCAGATCCCAAATGTCGAAGGTGCGCTTGTTTCCGTCGCGGTAAGTGACGGCGCGATTGAGGCTTTGGTTGGCGGATTCGATTTTAAAAAAAGCAAGTTTAATCGCGTCGTCCAAGCGATGCGTCAGCCAGGATCCAATTTCAAACCCTTTATATACTCGGCTGCACTCGCACACGGATTCACCGCTTCCAAGTTTGTTAACGATGCCCCGATAGTATTTGATGCACCAGGACTAGAAAGTGCGTGGCGCCCGGAAAACTATAGTGGTAAGTACTATGGACCAACACCGTTGCGTAAGGCGTTAGCACATTCACGTAATTTAGTTTCGATCCGCTTACTTCGATCTATTGGGGTACAAGGCGCACTGGATCACGTCGCACGTTTCGGGTTTGACGTCTCCCGATTGCCAAACAACTTGTCTTTGTCGCTTGGCAGCGGTGAAGTAACACCTCTTGAGCTGGTGTCGGGCTACGCGATAATTGCAAATGGCGGTTATCAAGTGGAACCTTACTTTATCGAGCGAATCGAAACGGAAGATGGAGACCTAGTCATGCAAGCTGAGCCGGCGCGAGTTTGTAGCGACTGTCTCGAAGTTGAAATCGATGAAGACGATAATGAGCCACTCGACATTGCTGCGCTGATCCGAGACGCGCAGCGTCCTCCCGGTCGACCGGCACCGAGGACGGTCGACGCCGGCAACGTATGGATCATGAATTCAATGATGCGAGACGTCATAAAGCTCGGCACGGGAAGGCGCGCCTTGCAGCTAAAGCGGAACGATTTGGCTGGCAAGACTGGAACAACGAACGAACAAAAGGACGCGTGGTTTTCCGGCTTCAATGGCGACATTGCCACGACGGTTTGGGTTGGCTTTGATACGTCCACACCGCTCGGTCGGCGTGAAACGGGCGCCAGCGCGGCATTGCCCATGTGGATAGATTACATGCGCACAGCACTATCAGACATGCCGGAATCGACGATGGAAAGACCGCCGGGCTTAGTAACGGTTAAGATTAATCCGACGACTGGACATTTGGCGAGTGCTGACGATCCTCGCGGGGTATTTGAAACTTTTCGCGAAGGCAATCTTCCAAAAGCCGCGACGCACTTTGAATCGCCGCGCGGCGGTGATCAAAATCGAGAAGTTCCTGAGCATCTTTTCTAACTCGACCTGAGTTCCGGATCGTCGCGTTCCTAAAACCTAACGGTTTTAATATCGACGTCCGACAATATTGGCCAGCCAACGGACGATAGGATCATGCGACCCTCTCGAGGAAAACCAAATAAACAACAACGTGAAGAAATTGCTTACGCAGCGGCACGACTTGTCGCCGACGGCGAAGCGCAGGATTTCGCGGGGGCTAAATTAAAGGCAGTCGAAAGCTTAGGACTGGTGAACTCAAGGAATATGCCCGATAACCTCCAAGTCCAATCCGCTCTAATTAGCTATTTGCAATTCTACGAAGGTCAAATCTTGATCGAGCGCTTAGCAACGATGCGACAGGCGGCGCTCACGGCGATGCAATTTTTCAAACTGTTTGAGCCGCGACTCGTGGGTCCGGTGTTGTACGGTAGTGCTGTTGAACACTCTGCCGTGACCCTACATCTTTATACCGATGAACTAGAAAGCGTCACGCGATTCCTTTATGACGAAAATATCGAGTACCAATTGACCGGCACTACGTTGAAAGTGAATTCACGCGAGAGCCTCGATTTCCCCACTTATATCGTGCTCAATAATGGATTCGAATTTGAGTTAGTGGTGTTTCCGTGGA
>CAWLAW010000361.1:0-4267 GCA_963854885.1 Gammaproteobacteria bacterium
TGTCCATAGCCGCCGCTTCAGAAGCGCGCATCATGTCGCCGGTGAGGTGCATTTCCTTGGCCCGAGCAAAACCGATAATCGGTTTCTCCATTTCGAGCAGGCCGTTAACGATACGTTTGGCGTCGGTGGTGATGCCGCGAAATTTCGCCGGCTCGTCAATCATTTCCTGGAACCAGTCCATATCACCACCGGCGCAAAAGGCGCGGCCTGCACCGGTGAGAACAATCAGATCACTGTCTTCATCGGTTTTGGCTTCCGCGCTCGTTACACTTACGCCACGGTCGCAATCGTCATAATAGCTTTCATCAAAGTCAGCTTCGTGTTTCTCGACTTGATGGAGTTACGCCATGCGCCGCTGTCGTTGCGCCTTACGTTCGAGTTATGGGCGGTGCTCGTGGGGAGCACGATAATCGGTTGCTATCGGACTGGCAGCTGAGCGCGCAGTGGCTTTAGGCGGCATTGTGCCCCTTAGTCCGACGGACCCCCTAGGGCAAGCGCAGACGGTAATGTTCGTGGGCGAGGCGCCGGGCGGGCCGCATGCCCAGCAGGTCGCTGCCACCCGTCTGCTCCATCAAGGCATCAAAACGGCGCCGGGCATCGCCCTCGAGGTCCGCGATGACGTCCAGGACGCGTTGGAAATGGTATACCGCGTCGAGAAATTCAATACGCTGAATACGGACCCCGCGGAGTTCGAATTCGTAGCGCCCGAACGCGGGGTGGCCCCCTGTCATGAAGCCGCTAGCCAGATCCGGATTGCTCTCGATGACAGTCCCTGGCGGAAGGTCGGGATGCGCATCGACCCACGCGTTATAAGAGCCCAGCAGCCCGACCATGCCCGGACCATGGTCAGCGAATAAGTAGCGCAGGAACGTTACAAGGGTGTCGGGGATCTGATCATCGGGGAAATACTCGGGCGCGACATCGGGGAAACCGCCGTCTACAAAACCCGCCAGATTCATCCGTTCCGTCCAGCGATAGACGCGAGGTCCGTGCGCTTTCATCACGGCGGAGAGATGCGGGTCGCGGGACAGGTGCGCGAAGAAGGGCGCCATGAACCCAAAGTCCGCCAGACTGGGCCGGCCGCCGAGGAGATAAGGATGGCGTGAAAAATGGGCGTCCAGTATCTTCAGGCCCTCCTCCAGCGAGGCCTCGATTGTCGGGATCGTGGCCGCGGTCACCCCCCAGGCGGGCAAAGCACGGACGCCCGAGCCTTGCAGATTTCGGGCTGATGGTGACGCTGTTTGCTCACCTGAGTCGCGATCCTGTTCCTTCAAATCTGATGAAAACGCGTGCGCCACAGGTTTTCCGTTATATCGAGCGAATGAACACTGCCGGCATCGTCGACGGCGAATTCCCAGATATGGCTCCCGAGTATTTTCCGGATGACGAGCTGCCGTCTACGCTCGAGCCCGTCCTCCGGTACTTATTTGCCGATTGCGCACCTGAGATACTCGGCATGGTCGATACTTTCAATCAATGGTGCGACGCTCATCCGGGACTTCCCGCAGGGACGCCTATCCAAAGCGACCCAGATGTATTTGCATTCGTATACGCACGGGTATGAAACATGTTGGACGCTTTGCCAACGCGGGGTGCTGGATGAAACGACTCTGAGCTGACGTGAAAGCTTTATCATCGGACTCTTAGGAATGCCTGAAGGGGGTCGGATATGGTGGGAACAATGGAAGTCGACATTTGATCCGGGCTTTGCCGTCTACTTGGACGCACGATTCGAACAGTTGGACGATTCGATTCCACTTGTGCTGGACATTCCATATTTCGACGCAAAGCGCTGGTAACTTCGAAATGCCACCGAACAAATGGATCAACACCGACCCGTCACCTTTATCCCGCCGCCCGCTATACTGGAATCTTTTTCTGCAACGAAATAGCAGGTACCGGCGGATGAAATGTGTTGTCACAGTCAACGGAAAAACCCATGAACTCGATGTTGAACCTCGGCGTCTATTGGGGCAGATGCTGCGTGAAGATCTTAATCTCACCGGGACGCACATTGGGTGTGACACCAGTCAATGCGGTGCCTGTGTTGTGCATGTCGACGGTCGGTCGGTAAAGTCTTGCACAATGCTCGCGCTCGAAGCCGATGGCAGCAAAATTACGACTATCGAAGGCCTCGCTAACGGTGGTGAACTGCATCCCGTACAGCTTGCGTTTCACGAATGTCACGGACTGCAGTGCGGCTACTGCACGCCTGGGATGATCATGAGTGTGGTGGATTTACTGGCCAACGATCCAGACCCATCAGAAGCCGCTATCCGAGAGTGGCTAGAGGGGAACCTGTGCCGCTGCACGGGCTATCACAATATTGTGCGGGCGGTGCGCCAAGCGGCGCGCACGAGCCTTGCCGGACAAGTGCAATGAGCGGTGCAATTGGGAAAGCGCTTCTGCGCAAAGAAGATCGGCGCTTTATTACTGGAACCGGTCAATACACCGCGGACGTCAATTACACCGGTCAGCTCCATCTGTACATCGTGCGCGCCACGGCGGCCCACGCGAGGATCCGGGGGATTGACACGGCTGCGGCCGCCGCCGCAGAAGGGGTCGTCGCTGTTTATTCGGCAGCTGATCTTGACACCGGCGGCATCAAAGATATGCAACCGGCATGGATGATCTACAACACCGATGGATCACCGATGCACGCGGCGCCGCGAGAGGCCCTGGCGCGCGGCAAAATACGCTACGTTGGGCAGCCGGTCGCAGCGGTCGTCGCGGACTCGCTCGTGCACGCAATAGACGCCGCGGAACTCGTCGAAGTTGATCTCGACGAGCTGCCGGCGGTGGCCGATTTTGCAGGCGCGCTTGCCGACGGTGCGCCCTTGGTGTGGGACGACATGCCGAACAATCGTTGTTTCGATTGGGCAATTGGCGATAGTGACGCGGTGGACGCGGCGTTTGCCGATGCGGCGCACGTCGTCAGCAGCGAGATTGTGCAAAATCGCATTGTTCCGAACGCACTCGAACCCCGCGCGGTCATCGCCAAGCACGATGCGGCCCTCGACGAATATACGCTGCATGTCTCGCACCAGAATCCGCATTTGTTGCGTACCTGGACGTGTGCTCACACCTTGCCAATGAATGAATCGAAGTTACGCATCATATCCGCCGATGTCGGCGGTGGATTCGGCTCGAAAATTTATCAGTATGGCGAAGATCTCGTCGCGCTTTATGCCGCCAAGACGCTTGCTGCACCGGTGAAATGGGTGTGTGAGCGCAGCGAAGCGTTTTTGTCAGATGCGCACGCGCGTGATCACAAGACCTACGCCGAATTGGCGCTCGACCAAAGTGGTAAATTTTTGGCCTTGCGAGTGAAGACCGATGCGAATCTCGGCGCTGCGTTGTCGAATTATGGCGCGGCTATCCCGACGGTCTTTTATGCGACGATGTTGGGTGGTGTCTACCATATCCCCGCGATCGCCGTGCAGATAACAGGGGTTATCACCAACACGGTCCCAACCGATGCTTACCGCGGTGCGGGGCGTCCGGAAGCGAGCTATGTCATCGAACGGCTGGTTGACTTAGCTGCGCGTAAACTCGACATGGATCGCATCGCTATCCGGCGAACGAATTTCATTCCGATGAATGCGTTCCCATATGAGTCGCCGCTCGGCTTGGTCTACGACGCGGCTGAGTATGACGCGTGCGTCGATCTCGCTGTCGAGAAAGCGGATCTGGCCGGCTACGCTGCGCGTAAGACCCAATCTAAGGCCCAAGGTAAAGTGCGCGGACTTGGGCTTATCGTTTATACGGAGCAGGCAGGCGCTGCACCATCGCAGGCGGCGATCGCGTTTGGCGCGGACCACGCCTGGTTCGAAGTCGCGACGGTTCGCGTGAATCCTGACGGTTCGGTGACTGTGCTCACCGGTGCCCATAGCCACGGTCAAGGCCATGAAACGACGTTCGCTCAAGTGCTATCCGATCAGCTTGGGATCTCAATCGACGACATTGAAATCGTGCACGGCGATACCGGCAAACTACCGTTCGGGATTGGCACAATGGCATCGCGATCGATGAGCGCCGGTGGCAGCGCGGTTTTGCTCAGTGGTAGGAAGATTATCGAGAAGGGCAAAAAAATAGCGGCGCATATGCTCGAAGCAACACTCGAGGAAATCGATTTCATCGACGGCTTTTTTAAGGTCGGCGATAGCGATCGGATCTTGGCGTTCCAAGACGTCGCGCGCGAAGCATATCGTCCGGCAAATTACCCCTTGGACAAGCTTGAGCCGGGTCTTGAAGAGACGACGTTTTA
>CAWLAW010000362.1:0-4263 GCA_963854885.1 Gammaproteobacteria bacterium
GACGTTTCGATCCGTTTAAATTTCGGAATATAACGCGGGCAATTAATCCACATTTTACTCAAAGACACTCGCACTACGAATTCGCTTTCGTGATATTCGCTCAACAACGGATCGTTTTCCTGCACAGACGCCGTGCCGTGAAACCGAACGCGGTGTGGGTTCTCGAAATCAATAAACAAGATGCCAATTTCAGGCTTCCCTTTTAAGTTCCCCATCGAGTAAAACATGCCATTGCCGTCGTAGCTCGGAAACGCAATGGTTGTTTCATCGACGACTTTTACGAACCCAACCGGTCCACCCTTAAAAGAAACCGTCGGTTGTCCAGCCGGATCAACGGTTGAAAGAAAGAAGAATTCGCGCGACTCAATAAATTGCTTATCTTGGTCGCCGATGACATCGGCGACAACCGTTTCTTCAATCCGATCGGCCAAGCGCCGCGTGTCGAACTGATCCTGGAAATTGCGGTGATGTTCGCCGTAGATGTCACTCATCGTTTGTACTCCTAACAAGGAACCGTGGCCCGCTTGCCCGCTGCGGTGCAGGTAAAGTCCTTAGGGCCGCTAAACCCTAGACTAACAACTGGACCGCAGATCGCAAAGGCCACCTGGCCCAAGGCATCGCGCGCGAGCCGCAAATAATGTTGGAGATTGCTCTTGTAGAGCCTTTACGGAGCCTCGGAACTGAGTACACTTAACCGCATACCCTCGGAGTGCAGTTGAATGACAGAAAAACGCTTTGCGGTGGTCTTTTCGGGACAGATCGTAGATGGAGCAGATGCCGCCCAGGTGCGCAAGAATCTGGCCAATTTATTTAACGTCGAGGTCAAGAAAGTCGAGGCCATGTTTTCTGGGAAGCCAGTCCTCATAAAAAACAATCTCGATGAAGCCAAAGCACGCGGGTATCAGACGGCGTTAGCGAAAGCCGGGGCAGTCGTCGAGCTAGCCGCAACTAAGTCCCCAAGTGGTTCGACTAGCGAGTCCGCGGCCAGGCCCAAAGCTGCCCCTCCTGCGACCCCAGCCGCGAAGAAAGAATCTGCGCCGCCGGCACCTCCCCAGGCACCTGATTTAACTATTGCGGAAGTTGGCGCGACGCTTGTCGAGTATAAAGAGGTGCCCCCGACCGACTTCGATACGACTCAATTTGATCTCGCAGAAGTCGGCGCAACCTTGGTGGAATACGGAGCGGTGCCGCCGGCCGTTTTTGACACCTCGGGAATGGAACTCGCGCCGCCGGGGGAACAACTTGTCGAGCACAAGACGGTGCCGCCCGCAGAATATGACACCAGCGGGCTGTCGCTAGTTGAAAATCAATAGAACGACCAAGTAATGGTAACCTACGAGCGCTCAGCAAAAGGAACGACTAATGGAATTACCTAACGGTTTTGTGGCCGTCGTCAAACGTGACTGCCCGACGTGTCTACTCGTCGAACCAGTGCTGCAATCAATCGAACAAGCTGGCCGCCCGCTCACCGTTTACACGCAAGACGACCCAAACTTTCCAGCTGTCAGCCAGTGCATTGATGACACTAGCTTGGAGCAGTCTTTTCGTCTCGCAATCGAAACCGTACCCACATTGATTCGCGTTAACGACGGGATCGAGGAGGAGCGGATAATCGGCTGGGAAAAAAACGAGTGGGCTCAGTTTACTGGGATTGAGAGCATCGGCGCCGGTCTCCCGCCTTACCGACCCGGCTGCGGGTCAAAATCGGTTGAACCGAACATCGCCGAAGCGCTGGCGATTCGCTTTGGCGACTTCAACACGACGGCCCGATCGCTTGAAGTGTCACCACTGGAGGACGACGTCGAATACTGCTTTGAACGCGGCTGGAGCGACGGCTTACCGGTCGTTCCGCCGACTCAAGAACGGCTGTATCGCATGCTCGCCGGAACCGACCTCGCGGCGGCGCACGTGGTCGGTTTGGTGCCACCGAATTTGGTGCCATTAACGATCGAAAAAATCGCGATAAACGCGGTGATGGCTGGGTGTAAACCAGAATATATGCCGGTCGTTATCGGCGCCGTTGAAGCCGCCTTAGACCCAGCGTTTTGCTTACACGGGCTACTAGCCACGACTTGGCATTCGGGACCGATGCTTGTCGTCAACGGTCCGATACGCGAAGCCATTGGGATGAACTGGCGAGGAAATGTACTCGGACAGGGTAATCGCGCGAATTCAACGATCGGCAGAGCGCTGCAGCTGATTGTCAGAAACGTCGGCGGTGGGCACCCGCAGTTCGCCGACCAATCGACTTTTGGCCACCCGGGAAAAGTCGGTTTTTGCTTTGCCGAAGATGAGTCAACACGCTGGGAATCACTCGGCGTAGAACGAGGAATCGAGGACGGCCGATCGAGTGTCACGATATTCTCTGCTGACGGCGTCCAAGGGGTTGTCGATCAAAGCGCGCGCGAGCCGAACGCACTGATTTATTCTATTGCTGGATCGTTACGCGCCATTAACCACATCGATATCGCAAACGCATCGGACGCCGTCGTTGTGGTCGGCCCGGAACACGGCCGCGTGTTCGATGAGGCGGGTTGGAGCAAAGCACGAGCGACGGCTGCATTACACGAGCAATTACAAGTTCCCGCGCGTGATCTTGGCATGGGAACGGATGAAAAAAATGCCGCGCAACCTGCCGTCAAAAGTAGCGGTCTGCTGCCAAAATTTCGCGACGGCGGTCTACAGTTAATTCGCGCTGGTGGCGACGCCGGCATGTTTTCGGCAATTATTCCCGGTTGGCTAATGAAAGGGCCGCTCGGCACTAACCCTGTTACTAAGGAGATCCATCAATGACACAAATATTGCTCGACCCGACAGCAGAGCTCGGCTCCGCGCAGCGGGAGCCATTACCAAAGCCGAAGTCGATCGAGGGCCTGACCATCGGCTTACTCGACATATCAAAATCGCGCGGCGATGTTTTTCTCGATCGAATCGATGCACAAATGAAAGAGCGAGGCTTGAAAACCTTACGCTTTAAGAAGCCCACATTCACGCGTCCCGCACCGACCGAATTGCTGCAGGAAATCGCGCAACAGTGTGACGTCGTCGTTGAAGGTTTAGCGGACTGAGGTTCGTGTACGTCGTGCAGTTTGCAGGACATCAAAAATCTCGATGGACGGGGTATCCCAGGCGGTTTCATTGCTTCGGAAGTCTTTACAAATGCAGCGCACTCCCAAGCTGATTCGCTTGGATTTCAACCCCGAAGTTTGTTCGTCGCGCACCCCATTCAAGATCGGACGGACGACGAAATGCGGGCTCTGGCTGATGCGGTACTACCCGAAGTATTCGCGCTGATCTGCGATAGCCCGATCTAGTCCTCGGTTTGAAAATGTGCTGCCGGTTTTACGCCGCTTTGCGTACCGGCAGCATAGAAAACCCTGACACATGGGTATTCGCTATCCTGCGTGGCTTCCCCGCAAGCTCCAAAGTCGGCAGTACGGGAATCAACGCCTTTATCGCAGAACGCAGTTCGGCCTTTGCGAGATTCGTGCCGACGCAGAAATGAGCCCCATAACCGAAAGCAATATGCGGATTTGGATCACGGGTGATATCAAACCGGTAAGGATCATCGAATATGCGTTCGTCGCGATTCGCCGATGGGTAAAACACCCCAACGGTGTCTCCTGCTCGTATCATCGTGCCGCTTAAATCGTAATCTTCCGTCGCAGTACGTAAAAAACTAATTACCGGCGACGTCCAGCGCAGAATTTCGTTAGCCGCAGAATCCAACAGTTCCGGGTTCTTGCACAGCAGATCGCATTGCTCGGGATTCTCCAGTAGCGCGACGAGCCCTCCGGTCGTGGCATTACGGGTGGTATCGTTGCCCGCACCGATCAGTACAAAAAGATAGCCGATGAGTTGTTGGTCAGTTAGCAATTTGCCTTGTACTTCATGATGCACCATGTGGTCGACAAACCCGCCACGTTCGGCGCCATTTGCACGGCTTTCTTGTATCAGTGATTCCAAGTAGCCGCGAAACTCATTCATATTTCGCTCCGCCGCTTCGACTATAGACTCGCCAGGCAACACGTCCTCCGGCTCAACCTCGCCTAACAACGCATTCGACCAAATAAGGATTTGCTTCCAGTCGTCGGGACGCAATCCCATGATTTCGCCAACCGCCGCAAGCGGCAGTTTGGCCGACAATTCGTGTACGAAGTCGCAGGGCTCGCCGATTTTTGCGTTGCGATCGAGGGCTGCAATAAATTCCTGTGTGAACGTTTCCGCGAGTTCATCGAAATGCGCGGCCATTCTGCGCATACT
>CAWLAW010000363.1:0-4248 GCA_963854885.1 Gammaproteobacteria bacterium
TGAAGGTCGATTAATTCCGCTAGCCACGCTCGTGTCATTCGAAAAAACCGTTGAACCGAGTGACCGGACGCAATTCCAACAGTTAAATTCACTAATTCTGCAAGGTATTCCGGCGCCAGGTGTAACCATGGGGGATGCACTGGCGTACTTAAATGAAGAAGCGAAGAACGTCCTCCCACGCGAGTATTCTTGGGACTATGCGGGAGTCGCGCGCCAATATGCACAACAGGGTAACGCCCTCGTTGTCACGTTCTTCGTGTCACTCGTGATCATCTATCTCGTTCTTGCGGCGCAATTTGAAAGTTGGCGAGATCCGTTAATCATCTTAATGTCGGTGCCAATGTCGATTGCCGGCGCGTTGGCGTTCATCGCGTGGGGATTCGGCACTATCAACATTTACACGCAGCTGGGACTGATAACCTTAATCGGGGTGATCGCGAAAAACGGTATTTTGATAGTCGAGTTCGCGAATCGATTGCAAAGCACCGAAGGACGATCCAAACGCGACGTAATCGAACAGGCGGCGATGATTCGTTTGAGGCCCATACTCATGACTAGTATTGCGATGATTGTCGCGATGTCGCCATTGCTAAGCGCCAGCGGTCCTGGCGCGGCAAGTCGTTTTCAAATGGGACTGGTGATCGTGTCCGGCCTCGGGATCGGTACCGTCTTCACGCTGTTTGTTGTTCCCGCGTACTACTTGTTCATTGCTCGAGATCACAGTAAGGCAGATGCCGCTTTGGATGATGAAGTGTTATCAGACCTAGCGAGTGAAAGCCTATCGTCAGCAAAGAACGCTTGAATGCTTGTGAGCGAAATTAAGTATCGGATTTAATGTCCTATAGGGACTTTACGATTCGCGATTTACGTCATTTTTTCAAAAAGAATTTTTCACAATAACGCGCCGGCTCGTCGCTTTCATAGGCTTGGGCAAACGTCTTTAACCCAGCCTCAATCGCGGCATCAGGGGCGAGCCCTTCCCACTGCCGACAGAGATCTTTCTGCAAACGAATTGCATTCGGAGCCGCGTGCACAATGTCGTTAACGATTTCGGTGATCTTGTCGTCAAGGTGATCCGGCTCGGTGAGTTGCTCTATCAATCCGATCCGTGCCGCCTCTTCGGCATCCACAATATTACCGCGGTAAACAAGCTCACGAGTTTTACCCCAGCCGATCAGCATCGGTAACAATGCCGCTTCAACAACTGACGGAACGCCAACTCGCACTTCCGGCATGCCGAAAAATGCCGAGCTATCAGCTACCCGAATATCGCAGGCCGCCGCAATTTCGAGCCCGCCACCTAAACAATGTCCCTGCAAACGCGCAACGACTGGCACGGGAAATTCCCTGATCGCTGAACAAAGTCCGTGAATCGCCGCAACAAAACCCGCCGCATTATGCGGTTCAAGAGCTTGCAGTTCGAGCAAGTCCGCGCCGCCAACAAAAGCGCTCTGGGAGGCCCCTTGCAACACGGCACAACGAACTTCCGAGTCGGAAGCCGCGCGGATCCCGCGCGTACACTGCGCGAGCACATCGGCCCCGACCAAATTTAAACGAGACCGACCGTGGATCGTAAAAATAGCAACATGACCGCCGTCGGTTGGCAATCGTTCCAGCTTGAATCCGGTGCCCTCAGTCATCGATATATCCCTGTTTAATTGATTTCTAGGCGACTCGGAGGGCTTGCGCTCGCTCCCGCGCCCCGTCTTCCGAATCGTAGATGAGGTTGTCGAATACCTGAACCGGCGTTACGGGATCGGCGCGTAATTGGCCGACAGCCCAACGCTTATCTTGTTCCACACAAACGATAACGTACCAGTTTTCTACCGGTCCTGGGCGAAATTGATTCACCTTGTACAGCAAGTGTGCGAACTCGGCGAAATAACCTTCTGGATGGTTCATCAAGTCCTCGTCTAGCGCGTCGATTTCAGCCTCGTCGCTATACTGAGTCCACTTATACGCGCCGTCGGGCATCGCATTAAGCGTGTCGATATCGAGCGCTTGCTCACCTCGATACGCCGGATGCATCCACCAGTAAGGATCCTTTTTTTGCGGCACTTCGCCGATGGGCTTGCCGTCGTGTGTTTTCATGGCAAGCTGCCTTCAACTAGAAACCCATTGATAACATTCTGCATTATTTGCGAGACGTTGTTGTCATAGTTGTTATGCGACAGCGACCCACACCACGCCATCGAACCAACCGAAAACACGGCGCCGTCGCCGGGAGTTTTATAATAAACGATATCTGCCCGCGTACGTGGGTTGTTCTCTCCCGTTCCAGAGGCGATATAACCGCGTGCGTTAAACGTGGATTCCTCTGATACCGTGACATACATATCGGAGTGACCTTCGGAGTGCGCGAGCAAGTAAGCGCGGTGTGGCGTGCCCAATTCAAGATCATAACGATCGAGTTCTAAGCCAGCCGCGCCATCACCAATCAGACCGAAGTTCCCAATCGGTTCATCAGGGCCCACCCCGTCCATGATCCAGGCACATTCCGGCAGCTCGCTATCCGGTGCGCGACGGTAATAAGAGGAGTAGGTTAAACCGAATGACGTGAACGTCACGCCAAGTAATTTACTCATCACTCGGCCCCGCACTCGCCACAAGCCGCCGTGCTTACCATCGAAGGCGTTACAGTATTCGCCCGGCGCTATGGTCCACGCTCGAGCCCCATTGTCGCCTTTGCGGACTTCGATAATATTTGGATTATCCGGATGCGGAACGCACACCCAATAGAAACCGTTTGCCGCCAAATACAGCCAGCGACCACCTTGCAATTGATAATCGTGGTAGGCATCCATCATCTGCTCGGTGACATATTCCGGATGGTGCCCGGTGAGTACGACTTGATACTGATTTAGCAGCGCGACGCCCTCACGTTGCAGATCCTCATCGGTATGGATATCTACGTCATAGTTCATCTTCTCCAACCAATCGACCAAGTGTAAATCTGCGTTGAGCTGCCACAGCGACGGTGACAATACGTGAATGTATTTAGGGCGCATATTCAGGATTGGGCGCAATCGCGACGATATGTTCACACCCCACCCATCACGATAGGTGGTGTAGGTGCCGAGCCCGTAGCCGCGTTCTTTATTCAGTAACAAATCACTCGGTTGCAGTAACGGAACCTGCCCGGTTAATAACTGGGCAATTACCGAATTGACACTGAGATTGTCGTTCGCGTAGGCCATGTAACTATTGGTTGACATAATTAGCGCAATTTTCGCCGTTGGCCCGGAAGCCGGCGGTCGCACAAAGAACGGAATGTAATCTTCGGTTTCGGCTGACGGATTGCCATCGATACGCAAACGGGCGGCGTAAACACCACTTTTTAGCCCTTCCGGCACGCGCCATTCGAACGCGCTTTCCCAGCGAGCGTCATCAACCGACTCATCGTGAAAATGAATTGCACCGTACTCTTGCGGCCCGTGCAGGAAACTCATGTAGTCCGACGACCAGTTGAATCCAGGTACCCCGCGTACCGGCAAATTTACCCCTTGTCCATGGAGCAAACGCGGGCCCGTGTCGACGATCGTCGTTGAGGCTGCGTTAGCCGCGATATTCGCGGTAAAATCCCACGCGCCGACGACGTGCTTGCGCAAATCGTTGGGAATTTGCGCGCCGCCTGGTTTCGCTAGTAGTACCTCGAATTCAGCCTCACTCAGCGCTCGATTCAAGAGCTTCGGCCGCTCAATTTTTCCGTTATATTTTTGCGTATGTTCCGGGATCTCGAGCGGTGCATTTAAGTCTTTGTAATGAGCCCCGTATAAAGTTCTGCCCGAGCTGGGATTTAAACAACTTGCAGCCATGAGCAACGGGCAATCATTCGCAGCAGGAACATGGCTCGCTTCGCCAGAGAATTTCCCATTTGTATCGTCATAAGGGAATAGCATGCTCATGCCGTGTCCACCGTTCGTGTTCGTCACATAAGCTTGCTGCGACAACTCGACACGTTTCGTTCCCGCGTCAAAGCTTGCCGTCACTTTGTACCAAACTTTTCGTAACAGTAGCTGTCCGGTGGAGAACTCGTCAATCTTGCCCTCCCCCGCACCGATGCGTAGCGATAACTCTGCATCTGCATTGATGAACAAACCGTATCCCGTACGCTCGGACTCATTCCATTTCGTCACTAGACCTTGATCCCCAACCTCCACGCCTTCTGTATCAACGCCCGGAGTGGTGGGGAATATGTACGCGCAAATACTAAAGCTTTGTAGATTAAGCGCTTCGCAATGCGGTACT
>CAWLAW010000364.1:0-4232 GCA_963854885.1 Gammaproteobacteria bacterium
TTGGGCTGCAACACGGCGAAAAAACGACAAGGCGATCGCGCAGTTAATGTTCAACAACAATAAAATCACGTAAGTGAGCGACTTATGGTAAACTGTGCGCGTCTGTAGGGATCAAAGCTGCTCCCCAGAGCGTCATCTTTAGTTGTTTGTTTGTCTTGTTCGTAACTGCCCGAGACCCGCTGCCCCTCCCTGAGAGAGCCAATTACTGCATGCCGCATGTGCCTCACGGCACACGTACCGGCAAAGCTCACAATATTCCGGATTGCATTGGCGAACGAAGTCACCGCGTCCCCTGAAAGTGATCACCTTCGCCTTAACATCCAGGCTCGCCGACCGGCTTACGTTGGCGTGAGCCAATTTATATAGATTAGGAACATTATTTAATGACATTTAATGATCTCGGACTCTCCGAGGAACTTCTCCGCGCTGTGCGTGACACCGGCTACACCGAACCAACCCCAATCCAAGTAAAAGCAATCCCGGCCATACTTGCCGGCGGCGATCTTATGGCCGCCGCACAAACCGGCACCGGAAAAACTGCCGGGTTTACACTACCGCTACTACAACGCATCGCGGCACAACCAAAAGCGGGAAGCAACCGCACTCGCGCGTTGGTCATTACTCCAACCCGCGAACTCGCCGCACAAATCCACGAGAGTGTTCGGACCTATGGCAAGTATTTGCGCCTACGTTCGACCGTTGTATTCGGTGGTGTTGGCATCAACCCACAAATGATGAAATTGCGCGGTGGCGTAGAAATCTTAGTCGCCACCCCGGGCCGACTGCTCGATTTATATGGACAAAAAGCGATCCGTTTCGATGACCTCGATACGTTGATCCTAGACGAAGCCGATCGAATGCTCGACATGGGCTTTATTCATGACATCAAGAAAATTATGGCGTTGCTACCGGCCAAGCGGCAAAACCTATTGTTCTCCGCCACATTTTCAGACGAGATACGCGGACTTGCAAAAACAATCACGAACAACCCAGTCGAAATCGATGTCGCACCGCGCAATTCGACGCTCGATGTTATTTCGCAAAAGATCCATCCGGTCGACAAATCGCGCAAGGCAGATCTGCTCAGTCATTTGATCCGCTCCGAAGATTGGTATCAAGTGCTGGTATTTAGTCGTACAAAGCACGGCTCGGATAAACTCGTGAAGCGCTTGTCGCGCGACAATATTAATGCCGCTGCGATACACGGTAATAAAAGCCAATCCCAGCGAACGAAAGCATTAGCCGCGTTCAAGCACAATAAGATCCAAGTCTTGGTCGCAACCGATATCGCAGCGCGCGGCATCGATATCGATCAACTGTCGCACGTTGTGAATTTCGATTTACCCAACGTGCCCGAAGATTACATTCATCGAATCGGTCGAACTGGGCGCGCCGGCGCGAGCGGTAACGCTATCTCACTGGTTACGGCCGATGAGATTAAGCAATTAACCGATATTGAGCGATTAATGAAGCGTAAGATTGAGCGCGAGGAAATCGAAGGGTTCGAACCAGAGCACGCCGTGCCTGAATCAAGCTCGTCCAAATCGGCACGCAAACCGTACCATTCCAACAATGGTGGAAACAATAACCAGCGACGACGAGGCGGGAATGACCAAATGAGCCACGGTAAATCGCGAAACCCGGGCAGTTCTCACAATCGATCAGGCAATACCGGGCGGCGCGGGAACTCAACAAGCGCTAAGGCGAGCTAGGCACTATTGTTTAAAGCGTAGAAACGTTTAGGCGATCAACACAGCTAAATGCAGCTGCGCGCAAAATGCGTGCAGCTGCAGCCGCGTGATTTAACCCTCTGATTGCGCGAGATGACTTTGTGTTTGAAAAGTTATTTTCTGATGTGCCTACGGTGAGAAGAATCACAACTTCGCAGAGGAATTTATGAGTATTACACGCCCAACCCCGGCGCAAATTCAAGCGACCGGCGCCAATGTCCACATTGATTTAGACACCACCCAGGCGCAAGAATTTGCCCGCCTCATCGAAGGCAATTTGTCCATTTACGAAATCTTGGACGAACTGCCAGACGATCTACCGCCGGTGAAATATCCCCGTACCGGTGGGACTAGACCCTCGCCAGACGACAACCCATTGAACGCCTGGTACCAGAAAACCGAAATTCACGGGGCCGACAGCGGCCGACTAAAAGGCCAACGCGTTGTGTTCAAAGACGACATCATGGTCGCCGGCGTACCGATGATGAACGGTTCGTCGACGCTTGAAGGGTATGTACCGGATGTCGACGCTACCGCCGTTACCCGCGTTTTAGATGCTGGCGGAATAGTCGCAGGTAAAGCGCACAGTGAATATTTCTGTACCTCCGGTGGAAGCCATACCAATGCGACCGGTCCGGTCCACAATCCGCATCGTCATGGGCATACGGCGGGCGGCTCGTCTAGCGGTTGTGCGGCCGGTGACGTGGACATGGCTGTTGGTACGGATCACGGCGGCTCGTGCCGCATTCCCGCAGGTTTCTGCGGTATCGTCGGCATGAAGCCGACGTTCGGATTGGTTCCGTATACGGGTGCAATGCCGATCGATATGACCTTCGACTACATTGGCCCGATGACACGCAACGTCGCGGACAACGCGCGGCTACTCGACGTGCTTGCGGGACAAGACGGCATCGATCCTGTGCAAGCAGGAATCGAGGTTAACGATTATTCCGCCGCGCTGGGCGAATCTATTTCGGGACTACGCATCGCCGTTGTGAAGGAAGGGTTCGAACACGCTAATTCGGATCCTGCGGTTAGCGCCCGGGTTCGCGAAGCTGCCGAGGCAATGAAAACACTCGGCGCAAAGGTCGATGAAGTCTCTATCCCGATGCATCGGGTTAGCGCTGCGATTTGGACTCCGATTTACATCGAAGGGTTGGTCGGCTCGATGATGCATGGCAATGGTTTCGGCAAAAATCGTGCTGGCGGCTATATACCCAGCCTCATGCGTTATCACGCCGGCTGGCGATCACAAACGCACAAATTTGGCCCGCAAACTACGCTTGTCATGCTAACCGGCGAATACATGACGCAGGCCTATGGCGGTTTGTATTATGCAAAAGCACAAAATTTACGCCCGCGGCTGCGCGCTGCTTATGACGCAATCCTGTCCGATTACGACTTGCTGCTCATGCCAACATTGCCGATGACGGCGCCGCGACTTCCAGCGAGCGACGCACCGGCCGACGAAATTATTGCCCGGGCGCTCGAAATGGTGCCGAATACGCCGGCCTTTGATCTCA
Source organism: Gammaproteobacteria bacterium (assembly GCA_963854885.1). Taxonomy (GTDB): domain Bacteria; phylum Pseudomonadota; class Gammaproteobacteria; genus UBA11873. Next base: position 3,254 of record CAWLAW010000364.1, read on the forward strand.
CTGGTCATCCGTCGATCTCAGTCCCGTGTGGAGAAGTAGACGGCCTACCGGTTGGCATGATGCTGTGCGGTCGACATTTTGAAGAAACCACCCTCTACCGCGCCGCACACGCTTACGAGCAAGCGCAAAATATCTAATTAATTGGACGAACCGATGGCAATGATTCTTGGACACGAACTTTATGGGCATGGCAGTGAAGGCGTTATTGTCATGCATGATTTTTTTGGCTGCCGTGACACGCGGGCATTCGCGAGAAAATTTTTTGATACCCAACACTTTACGTTTGCGTTTGCGGAAGTTCGCGGCTACGGCGAATCGAGGAATCTTGGCGGTGAGTTCACCCCAGTAGAGGCTGCAGCCGACATTCTTGCGTTAGCGGATAACCTCGGCTGGGAGCGCTTCCATATCGTCGGCCATTCGATGAGCGGCATGCTTGCCCAGCGGGTCGTTCTCGACGGCGGCGAGCGAATAAAGTCAGCCGTATTGAATACGCCGGTCGCCGCCTCCGGATTAAGCTTTTCCCCGGAAGGTTTCGCCATAATCGCCGGCTCGATCAACAGCAATGAGTTACTCGCCCAGGCGTTCGACGCATTGACTGGCGAGCGCCTGGGCCGGGAGTGGATTGATTTCAAAATTCGACAAACTCGCGCGACCCGATCGATCGACGGACAACGCGGCTATTTAAAGAATCTGACCGAGCAGGGATTTTTAGACGATATTGAAGGGAATGAAACGCCGATGCTCGTGATTATTGGCGAATACGACATGGAGCCTTTCACTCACGTGACGGCAAAGGACACGTTCGCGAAATGGTACCCGAACGCGGAAATTACCCTATGTCGAAATGCCGGTCACTACCCGCAGCAAGAGGCGCCCGTCTACGTTGCTACCGTGATGAACGAGTTTCTCAATCGCCAGCGCGACTGATCAGCACTACAAGCCAGTCGACTCGTCGACGCCGAGCAACAGATTTAGGGTT
>CAWLAW010000365.1:0-4222 GCA_963854885.1 Gammaproteobacteria bacterium
AACCGACTATCTTGCCGAGCATGGGATACGTGTGCGTTATCTACACAGCGACGTCGATACTGTTGAGCGCGTAGAAATTTTGCGTGACCTTCGCCTCGGCGTGTTCGACGTATTGGTGGGCATTAATTTACTGCGTGAAGGGCTCGATCTTCCCGAGGTATCGTTAGTGGCGATTTTGGATGCCGACAAAGAAGGCTTTCTACGCTCTGATCGTTCGCTGATTCAAACCGTCGGACGTGCGGCACGAAATTTGTCGGGTCGGGCGATTTTGTACGCCGATCGAGTTACCGGTTCAATGCAACGCGCGATGGACGAAATGGACCGTCGTCGGGTCGTGCAAATTGCGTTCAATAAGGAACACGGTATCACCCCAACCGGGATCACGAAGGCCGTACCAGACATTATGGAGGGTGCCTATTCGTCGGGCCCAGGTAAAGCGCGACAGCTGCGCAAAGTTGCTGAGAAAACCCGCGAATACGAGCACCTAACGGGCGAGCAATTGGCCAGCGAAGTGAAGAAAATGGAAAACAAAATGTACCAGCACGCGCGCGACCTGGAGTTCGAAGAAGCGGCGATGATGCGTGACCAAGTTGAGGAGATTAAGGCGCGATTCCTCGACATCCCAAGCCATTTAGCGAATTGATTAGATGGGTAATCGGGGAAAATCAAAACGTCTTAAAAACGCGGAAACTAACGGTTCCCTCAATTAATCGATTGTTGTATCCTTCGCACCCCTGTGAGGGCAGGAGAAACTGCTAGTGAAGTGGTTTCAACTTAAGCCTCAACAGGCGCGTAGCTCAGCTGGTTAGAGCACCACCTTGACATGGTGGGGGTCGTTGGTTCGAGTCCAATCGCGCCTACCAACTTTTTTCGCGATGTAGGATCTGAAATTCGGCGCTAACGGTCGGTCGCGATGCGCCCAAATCTGCAGCAGAAGATTTTTCACTAACATCATTTATTTCGATGGCCTCTCGTATCGGCCACGGAGAAACAATCATGCCCACGATAACCCTTCCTGACGGAACGCCTAAACAGTTTGACGGCCCAGTGACTGTTGCCGCCGTCGCTGCATCGATAGGCCCAGGGCTTGCTAAGGCCGCTATTGGAGGACGCGTCAACGGCGAACTCGTCGACACTTCGCATGAGATCGTGGCCGATAGTGACATTGCCATCGTCACCGCCAAAGACGACGACGGCGTCGAGATCATTCGCCACAGTTGCGCTCATTTATTGGCGCAAGCGGTCAAAGATTTATTTCCCAGCGCCCAAGTCACGATCGGTCCCATAATAGAAGAAGGTTTTTATTACGATTTCGCTTTTGAGCGCTCGTTTACGCCCGAAGATCTCGAGGCCATAGAGAAGCGCATGGGCGAACTCGCCGCACAGGATTTCTTAATCGAACGCTCAGTGATGGGTCGTGATGAGGCGGTCGATTTTTTTCGACGCTTAGGTGAGGAATACAAAGCGGAAATTATTTCCTCTATACCCGAGGATCAGGAACTGTCGTTATACAGGCAGGGCGATTTCATTGATTTATGTCGCGGGCCCCACGTGCCGAATACTGCGCATCTGAAGGCTTTCAAGTTAACGAAAATGGCGGGAGCATACTGGCGCGGCGACTCGAACAATGAAATGTTGCAACGAATTTATGGCACGGCATGGGCGGACAAAAAAGCTTTAAAAGCCTATCTTCACCGAATTGAAGAAGCGGAAAAGCGAGATCACCGCAAAATTGGCAAGCAACTCGACTTGTATCATTTTCAGGAAGAAGCGCCGGGCATGGTGTTTTGGCACCAAAAGGGCTGGACTTTGTACCAATTAGTCGAGTCTTATATTCGCGAAAGATGCGAAGCGGCGGGTTATCAAGAGGTTCACACGCCACAGGTGCTTGCACGGTCCTTATGGGAGCGCTCTGGGCACTGGGACAAGTTTCATGACATGATTTTTGCGACGCAGTCGGAACACCGCGAATACGCGATCAAACCGATGAACTGCCCAGGTCACATCCAAATCTTCAACCATGCGCTGAGAAGTTATCGAGATTTACCATTTAAGCTGGCGGAATTCGGCGTCGTCCACCGCAACGAACCGTCCGGGACTTTGCACGGTTTGTTGCGTGCGCGTCGATTTACGCAGGACGATGCACACATTTTCTGCACCGAAGACCAATTGCAACAAGAAGTCGGCGAACTCATCGATCTAACGTTCGAGGTATATCGCGAATTTGGCTTCGAAGACATCGCCGTGGCACTGTCATTACGCCCAGAAAAACGGGTCGGGTCCGACGAGATGTGGGACAAGGGCGAGGCGGCACTCGAATTAGCTTTAAAAAGCAAAGATTTAGACTTTATTGTTCAGCCCGGCGAGGGTGCATTTTACGGACCGAAAATAGAATTTACGCTGCGCGATTGCATCGGAAGAGTGTGGCAGTGTGGTACGGTGCAGGTGGATTTCTCAATGCCGGAAAGACTCGGTGCCAAATACGTAGCTGACGACAGTGAACGTCGTGTCCCTGTGATGATTCATCGCGCAATTTTAGGCTCGTTGGAACGATTCATCGGGATTTTAATCGAACATCACGCTGGTTTACTGCCAACTTGGCTCGCACCGCGACAAACATCGGTCCTCAGTATCACCGACCAGCATGCGTCATATGCGTCAAAAGTCTGGGAATCCTTGAAAAATCAAGGGGTCCGAGCGGATTTAGACTTGAGAAATGAGAAGATCGGGCTTAAAATCCGCGAGCACACCCTACAACGCGTCCCGTATATGCTGATTATCGGTGAACGGGAGGCCGAAAATAATACCGTAGCCGTGCGTACCCGAGCCGGAAAGGATCTCGGATCGATGGCGCTTTGCGACTTCATTGAGCAGTTGCACGGTGTGGCGTAGGGTTGACGATTTCACACTAAGAGGATTACGAATATCGCTGCTGACAAAAAGAACCGCGTAAATGCTGATATCACATCACCCGAAGTTCGGCTGATTACTGCTGACGGAGAAAACGTCGGAGTTGTTACGATTGATGAGGCGCGACAGCAAGCCAAAGACAGTCAATTAGATCTGGTGGAAATTGTCCCGAATAGCGAGCCACCCGTTTGCCGAGTCATGGACTTCGGCAAATATCTTTTCGATATTAATAAGAAAAAATCGGCAGCAAAAAAGAAGCAGAAGCAAGTTCAAGTTAAAGAAATTAAGTTCCGGCCTGGGACCGACGACGGCGATTACGAAATTAAGCTACGTAATCTGAAGCGGTTCCTAGACGGTGGCGATAAAGTCAAAGTGACCTTACGATTCCGCGGGCGCGAAATGGCGCATCAAGAACTCGGTGGGAAAATGCTCAAGCGAGTTGAAGCTGACTTGTCGGAATTGGGAGCTGTCGAACAATTTCCAAAAATGGAAGGTCGGCAAATGGTTATGGTTATCGCGCCGAGAAGGGCGTAGTAAATTTTAGGATCGTAGGAGGAGCAGTACATGCCCAAAATTCGGACAAATCGGGGCGCAGCGAAGCGGTTCTCTAAAACAGGTACCGGTCGCATTAAGCGCCGTCACTCACATAAACGACACATATTGACGAAGAAGAGCCCGAAGCGGAAACGCCATTTACGGCACGATGCGTTAATCGATCATGCTGATGAAGCAGCAGTTCGACAAATGATTCCGACGCTATAAGGAACGAGGAGTTTAGACAATGCCACGAGTGAAACGCGGTGTGCAGGCACACGCCCGTCACAAAAAAGTAATTGACCAGGCCAAAGGTTATCAAGGGCGACGCAAGAACGTTTATCGCGTCGCGAAACAGGCCGTCACCAAAGCCGGGCAATATGCTTACCGAGATCGTCGTCAGAGAAAGCGGCAATTCCGCGCGTTATGGATCATGCGGATCAACGCGGCGGCAAGACTGTTTGGTTTGAGCTACTCGCGGTTTATCAATGGACTTAGCGTTGCCGAAATCGAAATTGACCGGAAAATCTTGGCCGATCTTGCGGTCAATGACACGGAGGCTTTCGGCCTACTGGCTGAACAAGCGAAATCCGCGCTCGCAGCCTAGCAAGTCGCCGCGACCTCCAACGTAACCCATGAGAAGGGAAAGGCTTAGCCTTTCCCTTCTGCTTTTGCAGCCTCAATTTTGTCGCTGCGCGAAGAAAACGAAATGTCCGATACCGACAAGATTGTAGAATCTGCTGAGAGCGCGGCGAAGATCGCTGAGTCTCTTGACGAA
>CAWLAW010000366.1:0-4217 GCA_963854885.1 Gammaproteobacteria bacterium
ACAACTTATCTTCCAGGGTATCGCGCGCCGTGAGGATTAGAACGGGTATGTCGACCTCGGATTCAAAGCGTAGACGTCGGCAAACGTCGAGTCCGTCCATCCCCGGCAACATAACGTCTAGAATAATCGCATCGTAGGTATTCGCGGCGCCAAGCCTTAAGCCGGTCACACCATCGCTCGCGTAGTCAACGATATAGTTTTTGGTTTCGAGATAAGCACCGACCGTTTCGGCGATATCGCGATGATCCTCGACTAATAGGACGCTGTGTTGCATGAAGTCATCGATCTCAATTTCGATAAGTGACGGGTCGGGGATTTCGCATCGCCTGCGCTCTCCACGTGGGATTAGCTCGGAGCCAACGAGTACTTTGCAACACGGCGCAAGTCGCATTCTCCGAATTCGCTAATGGATTGCACAACAGGTTCCATCTAGCATCTATGGGCTGGTCAGGAAACAGCGTGCTCCGAGGATCTTCGATGCGCCCGAACTGGCGTGTAGTTGCACCGTCTCGTGAGTTAGTAGCGCTAAATTAGTCCAACTCCGCAACGCTGGCTTACTAGGAATGCGGCCGGCCACCGAGGCACAATTCGATGTCGACGTTAAGCGTCTTGCCAGGGCACGCCTTCGAACTGTTTCACACCGACTCGCAGCACAACACAAGTTACGATCGCAAGTCGTCGTACCGAGAGTTGACGCCGAAACTCGTTCGGCGTGCTCAGGTACGTCGGATAGCGCAGTCGTTAGCCAGCCGATGCGGCTTTTCGACCTCCGGACGCCTTAATCTTGTCGGTAAAATTCGGCCAGACTTCGTTCGTCAATAATTCAATGCTGCGCATCAAAGCGGCGTGTGGCATGTGGTTATAGATAAACATCCAAAAATAATCGACCGGCAAGGTTTCAAGCAGCGATTCAATTTTGCGATTCACGGTGCTCGGAGATCCATGGATAACGAGGCCGGCATCAGAGATCGCTTCAAAGGTCGCCGGTGGATCCCACGGGCCTTCGCCGGGCGCTGCGATTGCCGCATTAAACCCGAACGGCGCAAAGAAATTGTTCCATATAAACGCGCCAGCATCGCGAGCGAGTCGTTCTGCCTCCTCATCGGTATCGGCGACAATGATCTCGCGTGTCAGCGCCATACCTTCGCCCCATTTCAAATGGCGCCCGGCTTTCGCTGCTGCTTCTTGGCCGGCGCGGAAATGGCCTTTAATAACTTCTGGGTGCGTCATAATCGTCAACGGCACGATGCCGCGTTCCATTCCCCAAGCGATCGAACGCTCGGACGTTGCAAACGGCATAAACAGATCGAGCATTTTGTTGTTATGCAAGCCCGGCGCGATGCCGATTTCTTCAATCGTACCGTCGGGCCGGATCCCTTGGCCATATTTGTGCGCCATTTCTGCGGCCGGCCAGTCGATGTCTTGACGTGGTGGGATCTGCCAATGTTTGCCCTGGTAGCTAAACGTGTCATTCGTCCACGCTTTCATAATTATCTCGAAATGTTCTTCGAACAAAGAGCGCTTTAATTCTTCGTACTCTTCACCAGTACCGGGGTCGCCAAGGCCCACGTTCTGTCCGATAATATTTACCCAACGCGGCTGATAGCCACGGGCGAATCCAGCGAAAGCTCGTCCTTCCAGCATTTGCGACAGCATCGCGATGTCTTCGGCGCGATTAATCGGGTTCGCACACGGCAAGACGTTGCCGAGCTGTCCGAATTTCATATTTTTCGTGCGACTACCAAAGTAGAGATTGAGCATCACCGGGTTCGTGGACACTTCTTCGCCTTCGATATGAAAATGGTGCTCAGTTGTACCGCACCCGTAGTAACCGAAATCATCCATGAACTGCAGTTGTTCAGTAATTTCATTGAGCATTTGTTGGTATAAGTCGGTTCTCTTGCCGGCCATACCCGCCTCAATATCTTCCTTTCGACCTAGCGAAGGTAAATAAAACGCACCTACTTCCATTGAAATTCTCCTGCGAACCGCGCCGCAAAGCGAGCGTCGGTGCTTGACTATATTTGGGTCGTTAGGTTACTACGACCCTATATTTATGTATACAAATTGGCCTGAGGATGCGGCCGGATTTGCAAATGGCGATGCGCGGATCGCTAAAGTCGGGCACAATACCGACCGTTATTCGGCGGAAAAGTTCGCTCGCGCGAATTGTTGCGTCGCAATAACTAATTTCATCATAAGTTGGGGTCCCATGTCGATTCAAGCGATAAGAACCGAAGAAAACTTAGTCACCGAAGAGCCCTATTACGAACCGGTTGGCAACGAAGTCGAAGTCTATGTGGCTGCGTTTCAAAATCAGCTTCCGATCTTGCTTAAAGGTCCGACAGGTTGCGGCAAGACACGTTTCGTTGAATACATGAGCTGGCGCTTGCAGCGACCCATGATTACGGTTGCCTGTCACGATGATCTTACTGCTTCCGATCTCGTGGGCCGATTTTTGGTCAAGGGCGGGGAAACGGTGTGGGTCGATGGGCCATTAACGAGGGCCGCGCGCAATGGGTGTATTTGCTACCTCGATGAAATCGTCGAAGCTCGGAAGGATACCTCGGTCGTGATTCATCCGTTGTGCGATGACCGTCGCCTGTTGCCGATCGACAAACTTGGCGAACTCCTCCAGGCGCCCGATGAATTTTGTCTGACTATTTCCTACAACCCGGGCTATCAAAGTGTTTTAAAGGATTTAAAGCAAAGCACTCGGCAGCGCTTTGTCGCTCTTGAGTTTGATTATCCCAATGCCGAGAAAGAACAGTTGATCGTTGAAAAAGAAGCTGCGGGAATCGATAAAAACACCGCCAGGCATCTAGTAAAATTCGGCACGATGACGCGGAATCTAAAGGGTGGGGGCCTCGACGAAGGTGCGAGTACTCGCTTACTCGTTAACGCGGCAAAGCTTATAGTTGCGGGTATTGCTCCGGTCGTCGCTACTGACACGGCCGTTGCCTTAGCGCTTACCGATGATGTGGACATGCTTAAAGCGGTTCACGAGTTGAGTCGCTCAGTTTTTTAGCCGGCGTGCGATCCAGCAAGCGACCCGCTACATTCTTAAGTTAATTTCGCGCAACCGCCCATGCCAGACGAAAGCCGTCAAAATTTCCTGAATAAAATCCGTGTCCAAAAGGATTTGGAGCAAGCGACCGGATCGTTGATTGAGCGTCATGGACGCGGCGCAGAACTGATCTCGAAATTCGCTGCCCTGGACCGTGAAGACCAGGACTTCATTTATCGCTGGGCCGAAATCATCAGTGAATCGAATGACGAACTTGCCGGACACTTTGTCAACCGGGCCCCCGGTGCGTTCGAAAGCATGGACCAAGCAGGTGTAGAGGCTTGGTTAATCGCAGCCATGGATCAATTCGATAATCAGGGCTTGGGCATGGCGATAGAATCGCTGGAAAATGTGGCCGAATTTTCATCTATCTACGCGTCACGACACAGTAGCTGTCAATTTGATTCGGTTTCCACGTTCCTACAACATTTCGTCAAAGGCCTCGGTGGCCGCGAACTCATGATCACCACCGATCCGGACACCTACACTGATACTGAAAAACTGTTCTTGCCCGAGAATGTCAATGAGCTCGACGAACTCGAGAGCAACATGGCGCTATACAAACTCACGGCCGTGCATCTGTGGGCGCAATCTTGGTATGGAACTTGGCGCTATCAAGTTGTTGAACAACTCTTGCGCACCCCTGATCCAGAGTCCTTAGCGGTAATTTTTAATCGACTCGAATGTATCCGTCTTGACGCTTGCATCGCGCGCGACCTACCAGGCCTGTCAAGGCAGCTCGAACAATCGGCCTATCGGTCGTCACAGGACGAACGCGATTGGAAAGCATGGCGAGAGGCAGCGCCGCGGCTTGCCGATGCATCGGCGACCGCGCTCGATAGCGTAGCGTTGATCGCACAATTCGTCGCGCGACCCCTCCCGGCACTGAAACGCTACCAAGGCGAAATTCATTTGCAGCGAGTTCGTGAAGCAATGTTCACACGAATCGAGCGCGAAAAAGCGGCAGTGAAACAGGCGTTGGCGGAATTGCAAAAAGCGCTTGAGCAAGCCGGAGAAGGTGACGAAGAAACAACCTTAAACCCTAAAGAAATGGGCGAATTTAGTTTGGCCGAAGATGGTGAGACCGGCAGCGGCGGTGAAGTTAACTTCGAGTTGAGTTACGACGGCGAACCGATCGAGATGACACCGG
>CAWLAW010000367.1:0-4200 GCA_963854885.1 Gammaproteobacteria bacterium
CGAAAGATTATGTTGCGCGTACCGACGCCGAAGAAGTCGGGTTAACTGTCAAATCAGGCGCAGACGGTTATACGGTCTCTGCAAGCGGTAAATCATATAACGTGGTTACCGCGTGGCGGCCGCACGATTTTGTGGTCCATGCGCTTATCAATGGCCAAGAGGTCGCGATTCAAGCTATTCGCCAAGCGCTAAGTTGGAAACTAAGTTGCGGTGGCCGGGTTCAGAATATTCGAGTGTTAGCACCGCGAGCGGCAGAACTACTCCATTTAATCCCGGAAAAAGAACCACCGGATTTGTCTCGATTCCTGCTCTCGCCCATGCCAGGATTGCTCGTTCGTCTAAATGTTAAAGAGGGTGATGAAGTTAAGGCCGGTCAAGAACTGGCCGTGGTCGAAGCAATGAAAATGGAGAATAGCTTACGCGCAATCCAAGATGCGGTCGTCGCGAAATGTCGGGCGAACGCTGGTGAAAACCTAGTTGCCGATCAAGCCATTCTGGAATTCGAGTAGTTCGATCACTGTGGGTGAATCGACTGCCGAATTCGCAGCCGCCATTAGCGCCGGAGATCGACGCTCTTTAGCTCGAGCCATTACCCTCGTTGAGTCGACTCGATCCGATCATCGGAGCGATGCGCTAGAGCTACTTGAGCTGCTTGCGCCTAAGTCCGGCGATGCGTTGCGCGTCGCAATAAGTGGAACGCCTGGGGTTGGTAAGTCAACGTTTATCGAAATGTTCGGTAAGCATGTTATCGATGACGGGCAGAGCATTGCTGTCCTGGCGATCGACCCCTCATCGACGCTTAGCGGCGGTTCTATTCTCGGCGATAAAACCCGTATGGAAACGTTAACCCGGCGTCGGCAAGCATTTATTCGGCCGTCTCCCTCTGGCGGTACGCTCGGCGGTGTTGCGGCCCGCACCCGAGAAGCAATGCTCTTATGCGAAGCCGCTGGATTTGACGTCGTTGTCGTTGAGACTGTCGGAGTGGGCCAGTCTGAAACTATGGCCGCGCAAATGACAGACATGTTCGTCTTGCTACTGGCGCCGGGTGGGGGCGACGAGCTGCAAGGGATAAAACGCGGCATCATGGAACTAGCTGACCTGATTCTTGTGAATAAGGCAGACGGAGATCTCACGACCGTCGCTGCACGTGCGGTCTCGGAATATCGTATGGCCTTGCAGCTAATACGGCCGCGCTCAGAACATTGGACTGTGCCGGTCGCAACCTGTTCGGCGCTAAATGATGTGGGCGTAGCAGAGGGTCTGCGTATTATTCGCGATTACGAATCGAGAATGCACACACACGGTGAGATTGCGCGTCGCCGTTCTGGCCAGGCGAGAGCCTGGATGGATGCCGAGATAAATGACGTTTTAGGCAGCAAATTTCGCGCTGATCCTAAAGTCCAGAAATACTTGGAAAGCATCGAAACATCCGTGCTCGATGGTTCGTTGCCACCGACGACAGCAGCGCAGCGATTATTAGAACTATTCTTTAACCCGACGTGATACCGAAGGACAAACTATGATTGGACGATTAAACCATTTAGCCATCGTAGTGCCGGATTTAGCCGCTGCTGCGGCAAACTACGCTGAAACCCTCGGCGCGAAAGTTACCGACCCGATTGATTTACCGGATCACGGGGTCACAACTATTTTCGTCGAACTGCCGAATACGAAAATCGAGTTGTTACACCCGTTAGGGGGAAATTCTCCAGTGGCTAAATACCTGGAGAAAAACCCGGACGGTGGCATGCACCATGTTTGTTATGAGGTAGACGAAATCCTCGCGGCCAGAGACAAGCTAGTGGCTAGTGGCGCTCGCATATTGGGTGACGGTGAGCCGCGCATCGGCGCGCACGGCAAGCCGGTATTGTTTCTTCATCCTAAGGATTTCTGCGGAACCTTGGTGGAAATCGAGCAGGTCTAGACTCCGGTTCTTCCGATTCACGCGCGGCGTTACTTACTGCGACTATTCGTCGCGAGATTGGTCTAGGCGCGCTGTACGCGGCGTCCGACCAACACAAATAACCCACTGCCAAACATCCATAGTGCGGCTGGAATCGGCACGGCGACGGCAAACGGGGAAAGCGGTGCCGCCGTGATTTGAGCCGCATTTAGTTGTTCGCCAACCTGGGCTCCTGGGCATGGTGCGCCAGAGCCACATATGAGGTTCTCGGCTTCCCCAAGATGCGGGAGACCGAAATTATGTCCAGTGTCGTGCGCGATAACGCTAGCAATGAGTTCTCTGCCCCAACGACGTCCAACAAATTAACCCCGACCCCGACAGCACTGGTTTTCCCCGGTCTAAAAGCGAGGCCATTTGCTCTGTTGGCATCGAGTAACGAAAAACCGGGCACGATATTGACAAAATACATATATAGAACCAGAGGACTCGCGTTACTCACACCGTGCAAAACGCCGTTGTCTTCGATATCCCCCAGGTCACTACCCGGTCGCGGGCTAATCATCCCCGGCACGCCCTCATAAGCAAGCGTATTGCTGTAAGTCGTCGCCCCAAGGAAATTAACGTCGATCCCCTCCTGCGCCCATATCTCGTCGATGAACCCCAAGATTTCTGCTTCCTGAAAAGCGTTGCCAAATAAAGTAGCGAAGTTCGTACCATCATCCGTTTGGGTCATTTGTACCGTTACCACGCGATCGATGATAGCCAGTGCTCCGTTGACGGTTAACGCGTGAGCGTTAGTCACCAATAGCGTGCTAAGTAGACCTGCTGTTACCGCTAATTTAATGCTGCGCATTAGTTAGGCCCTGACCTTATGTTTTTAGGATTACGCGCGATTCTATTTAAGTAAATTTATATTAACCGCAAGGGGGTGTGAGGTGCAGTTCGCAGTTAAATATGTCGGATAGGTAACTATTTGAAAAATAACAATAAAATTTAGATAATTGGGTTTTTCACGAGGCAATGTGACGAACGCGGGATACCGACAAGTTTGCTGAGCTCGCGAAAGGATCTGACTACTTGCTTGTTGCAAACAAGTATAATTACCGCGATAATTTGCGCATGGCAGCCACTGCACCAGTCGAAAATCTCAAGCGTACGCAGGCCGAGCGCACGGCTCAGTCAGATGCGCTTATGCTCGATGCAGCAATTCAATTAATTGTCCAATTCGGTGCGTCCGGGACCCACCTAAAAGATGTTGGCGAGAAGGCGGGTTACAGCCGCGGTCTCGCGAGTTATCGTTTTGGCAACAAAGCGGGATTGTTTACCGAAATTGTTCGCACTGTTGGCGACGAGTGGTTACAAGAATTGGGCGCCGCCGTGCGAGCTGAAAATGGACTAGCGGCACTGTTAGCTGCTACCGATGCCCATTATCATTTCGTCTTTGAAGCAGCGGACAGAATTCGCGCGTTTTATATTCTGTGGTTTGATTCGATCGGACCGGATCCAGCCCTCAAGAACGTTATTGCGAATGTCCATGAACGGCGTCGACGCGATGTCGAGGCGTGGATTACTGACGGTATAGAATTCGGTAACGTCCGTGCGGATGCAGACGTTCGGGCTATCGCCGAACAATTTTGCGCGTCTATTATTGGGATTGTTTATCAATGGTTGGTCGCACCACAAGCAGTGGATCAGATTCAAGAACTTCACGCAGGCTTAAAACAACAAATGATCGGTGCCTTAGCGGTACCGCCAAGGGGCGTCTAAAGACGCCGGGAGTTACAGCACGATGAGCACCCATGCACGCGATATAACCGATGTGGCGGCTGCGCCCCAATCGACCCCATTACGATTCGTTACGGCGGCTTCACTATTTGACGGTCATGATGCTGCGATTAACGTGATGCGGCGATTGATCCAGGCTGAAGGCACTGAGGTGATTCATCTTGGGCACAACCGATCAGTCGCCGAGGTTGTACGTGCGGCCATTCAAGAAGACGCCGACGGCATTGCCGTGAGTTCTTACCAGGGCGGACACACGGAATATTTCAGCTACATGGTTGATATGTTGCGCGACGCCGGTGCGGGTCACATTCGCGTATTTGGCGGTGGTGGTGGGACGATTACGCCGGACGAAATTCAGCATCTACAAGAGTACGGAGTGGAGCGAATTTATCATCCAAACGATGGCATGAACATGGGTCTGAACGGGATGATCAGCGACCTAGTCCAGCGCACAGAAGCGGGCCGCAAAAATTCCAAAGAACCCGGCGCGACAAATCTAAACGATCATTTGT
>CAWLAW010000368.1:0-4191 GCA_963854885.1 Gammaproteobacteria bacterium
GTGCAAAGTGCCGCGATCAACAAACGCACCGCGGGTATTTGGGTATTCTCCGAAATTGGTCCGAAACACAAATTGTGATGCACTGCGCGCCATTGAGACTTCTCACGGTCGGGTGTTGAGTCCAAGGATATGGACCTAAACCGTTGAGCTAAGTTATCGCGCACGCCGGCCGGCGGTAAATTTGTTGATCCGTCATTGATCTAATCCACCAGTTGCTTGGGTTTCGGTGTGGTTGCCGCTTCGATTGGCCGTATAGGTGGGTTGTCGACTGAGACATTTGACGTTCCTGGGTCGGGTTTATCAAGACGCGGTTTGTGATATGCCTCAATCAAGCGATGCAGCCGCATGGCGAATGTTTGATGATCGACCGCGGAATTTCGCCGCAAGACATTCGACATTAGCGTGACGATGTAATGTAGTTTACGTGCCGCGGCAGGAGACTCGACGATAGCGACCGAATTCATGAAATTTCGCACGTTGCCGTGGTATTTTTTGCATTTAAAATCTGGCTCCGGCTCACATTTGTAAAGTGAGCCGCTTTTGAAATATACCGCGGAGTCGCGCAACGCCGGTGCCGATGCATAGCGGATCCGCCGTTCGGTGACGTACATCAAGCGTTTCATTTCGCGCGACGAGAATTCATCGACGAGTCGACCTTGCTCCATAAGGAGGAGTAGTTTCATTAGCTCGCGCGACGTTGAATAGCTCGATGTTCCTTGAACTTTTTGTTTACCGGTGCGCGTGAAAAAACTGCCTTGACGAATTTTCTTTAAGTCCAATCCGTGTCGAGTTATTGGGGATTGGATAAATCTCGCTAATTCTTGCGAGAGTTCTGTTCGAGGCGTGTGCGCAAAATAATCGTTCGCCAGTTGCTCCGAAACTGGATAATCCGATCCGAACCTAGTCAAAAGCATCCCATGTTTCGTCAACGTTGCGGCGGCCGCATTCGCGCTTGGGGATATCATCCAGTCGAGATGCTCTAACAGCGTGCCGCTATCGCCAATCTTAAGCGGACGACGGACAAGTTTTTCGTTTTCCCGGTCCCACATGCGCACCGTGTGGTGATCGGATATTATAAATTCATCGGCGACGATCTTGGTGTCGTGTAGTAGGCGCCAGCGCTGCTCCAGGTTGTCGGGGTACTGGTCGGCCAGCGCTTGGAAAATGCCCAAGGCAACGAGGAGTTTCCCGACGCTACCGGGATTGCGTGCAACATTGCCGTTTACTTCCGCATAACGTGGATTATCCGGATCGCTAAGATCGAGCACCGACACGGCGTAGCGGTCGACATACTTGCCTAGTAGGTTTTCAATTTGACGTTTGAAAACGCCGTCATTGTCCGGCAGCGCTAAAGTCGGGTTTTCAAGCAGTCTGAGATCCACTTGTTCGGTGCTAAGCAGCGCCCCCGGTGGTTGTTTCCGTCCCTTAATTGTCTCGTCCTGTACGCGGCGCATGTATTCCAGTCGGCCGATTCCGGTCCGCTCGTAAGCGTCTATCGGATAGGCGTTTAGCGTGGGAATAGAGCTGGCCAGTGCAATGCAGCTGTACAAAACCAAGGAAACAAATCTCGTTAGCATCCGCGATGCAGCCGCAGGTGGATTCGAAACGTTAGCTGATTGCATATTCACATCCTACTGAGACGAAATGACATTGAGATCCCAGATCTACTGTCTTCGTCTTCCGGTTTCATTTTCAACGCGTATTCGATATTGGCGCTAAAATTGGCGGGCGTGGATCGACGATTTCGATTCCGATAAGGCTCGGGTGAACGCTCAGATCGTCGGCAATTTGGCGCCAAGAATTTCCCGTCGCGTGTAGGTCGAGAATGGCAATCGAATCTAACGCGCAATATTCCGCCAACGTAGACGCGCGAGCCAAGTTAAGACTATCTTGGGACTGGCGGAATTGTTCCTCGAGCGTATGGCCGTCGGAAACAGCTTCGACCCCGCCACTAGCTGCGGCAACAACTAATTGTCGATCGGCCTCTACTTGCCCAATCAACATGTCAATTTCGCTAAGCTCAACCCCTGCGGCATTCACAGCGATCAAACAACTTAGCAACACGCTGATCCGTTCAGCTAGTCGTTTAGCCAGTCGATGTGAAACTGTTCGCCATCCTAGCATCGTCGGATTATTCTCCACTTTGGCCTAGCTCAACTGGGTGATCTGCGCGCTCCGCCAGACGACCATCTAGTTCGCGCAGCAATTCGTTATTCTGCGCCTTATCACTATCGAGGAACGGACGAATTTGAAATAAACGCAGCTCACCATCGAGAAATCCAAACTCAATATCGGCCGGCGCGGCATTCCCAGCGGCATCGACGATTGCCGGAAAGCGCGATGGCAGCTGTTTCGCAAGAGCAATGAGTTGTTCGATATCGCCATCGTCGAGCACGCGATCACGGGAACTAACCGGTAACTTCTTCACCCCTCCAGTGAGGTCGACTTGTCGCCTAATCGGGGCGGTCGAGGCGGCCATTAATTTCACTTCCCCGGACCGCGTATTTATCCGAACCGATTCAGCCGACTGGCCGTCAACGGCGCCACCCACGCCTTCGTTTGTCGATACAGAGAGCCACTCGTTGTCCCCCGAATCGATGTCCTGGGTAACCAGAACGCCGGATTTATCCGCGTCGACACTGCGCATGAGTAATACAGCCGGATAAACATGTTCCGGTTTATCCATTAATGTCTGTCGCCAGGCGAATGAGCGTTCGCTAAACGGTGAAGCCCATACTTGAGACACTGCGTTAATAATGTTGTCGATGCCGACTACATTCGCTACCGTTAAATTCAAACCGGCGCCGGTAAATCCCGGTAAATCTTCTACATTAGTATCGCTGCGAACAAATACACCGAACGAACCGTCGGGGCCAAATGTGTCGATGAGTTTTTTTCTTAGACGTTTGCGAAACTCCTCACCAGGGTCGGCGTTCGCGATCAAATCTTGCAGCTTCGCACGGAATATCTGTGTCTCAGATCGACGAACGGCGCTGTCATTCGGATAGTCGCCAATGCGAGCATACTCGGATCTCATCCATTCAAAGATTGTCTGACTGGTTGCAGGAATTTGTTGATCTAGGATGCCTTTAAATATGCCGAAAGGAATCGCCAACCCTTCTGCAACGGCGCTCGGGTAGTGATGCTTTAATTCACCGAGCTTAGCAGCCTTAGGTCCAACGACGCGTCCAGAATCCGTCGCCCTTAGCTCGCTTAAAGTCAAAAACGAGAGTTTTACTAAATCTAGTTTTTTAAGATCGACTTCGATGAGTCGTTCGCTGTTTGCTTGATGTCCTTCATCGGCAAAATGAGCCGCGTACTTGCCATCGTCCAAATTAAGTCGCACGGACCCGGCAGGGCTGACGGCCATGACAACATTGCGACCTGCATATTCGCGCAGCGCCTTGAGCAGAGTCTGATCAACACCGACATTCGGAATACCCAAATTGCGCGCCAATAGCTGAACGTGCGACAGCGGATTGCCCTCGCCGGCTGTCAATATGCCGGCAACGGGTGGCAGTTCGGAGACGGTTTCGGGCAAGACATAAATGTTCTTAGAATCCAAATCAGATAGGTTTTTGCCAAGCGCGAAATGTAGCTCTCCACGCGCTAGGCCCGGATTCAAACTGCGTAACCCGGCACCATGGTTTTCACCGAACAGTTCATTGCTCACCCCAGCAAGCTGATTGGCGTCTCGAACGAGTTTGTCGACGACCATCGCGTAACTAAACATCGGGCTTCCACGCAGGTAATCTTGAATAAAATGCGCTGACTTCGGCTCGATTTGGGTGAGTTTGTCCATGGCCCTACCGAAAAAACGGCGTAGGTTTTGCGCTCCCCAATTTGGCACTAACCCAAGATAGTCCGCGACTTCCTTGTATCGTTGAACCTTAACATCCGAACTCGCAAACAGCGTGTCAATTGATTCGTTTGCTGCCGTGAATTGTCGTTTTGAAATGAGGCCGACGCCGTATAGCGCTTGTAGGTGGTCGTGAAGAATGGACAGTTTCTCACGCCGAGTGAGTCCAGTCAGTTGCGCCGATTCCGCCGCAGCAGTCGTAAAAAATTCATTTTCAACCACCAAGCTGGTATCCAAAATCTGCAATCGACGTCTCGAACCCTTTGAAACAAGGATCTGGTCACGCAGATCGAACAGCAGCTGAGCAAGTATTTGGACGCGTCGGCGTGGCT
>CAWLAW010000369.1:0-4173 GCA_963854885.1 Gammaproteobacteria bacterium
AGCCGATCGATGAAGTCGCGCGATTCCTAGTTGGAATGAATAGCATCGATTCGAATGGCACGGCGGACTGCGAAATAATAGATGAAGGACACCTCCGCGACAGAGATCTCGCAGTCGAATTACCACAGGCCCCACTCGAAGCGGTGTTGTCGGGCGATGCGGCAGCGGAGAATTATGATCGGATTGCTGAATTAATTGCCGAACATAAAACGACGCTGGTGTTTGTGAATACGCGGCGGCTGGCCGAGCGCGTTGCACGCGCATTGAGCGACCGAATTGGCGAAGAGTTTGTTACTTCTCATCATGGCAGCATGGCTAAAGATCGCCGTCTCGATGCGGAACAGCGCTTAAAAAACGGGCAGCTAAAGGCATTAGTTGCAACGGCGTCATTGGAATTAGGCATTGACATCGGCGACGTCGAGTTAGTCTGCCAAATCGGATCGACGCGATCCCTCGCAACGTTTTTGCAGCGTGTTGGGCGCTCCGGGCATTCCGTCGGCGCGTTGGCGAAGGGACGGATATTTCCGCAAACCCGCGATCAACTAATGGAATGCGCCGGACTTTTGGATATGACCCGCCGCGGCGAATTAGATCGCGTGCATGTACGCGAATGCCCTTTAGACGTGCTCGCCCAACAAATCGTGGCAGAGGTTAGCAGCCGCGAATGGTCGACGAGCGAACTCTTTGCGCTATGCCGGAGCGCTTATGGATTCAGAACCCTCGATCGGGCGAAGTTTGATCAAGTCGTTAAGATGCTCGCCGATGGTTATAGTTTTGCTCGTGGAAGGACCGCTGCATACCTACATTGGGATGCGATTAATGGCATAGTTCGCGGCCGCCGCGGTGCACGTCTCACCGCGCTAACATGTGGTGGGGCGATACCGGACAATGCAGATTACGACGTGATAATGGAGCCCGGTGGCCACTTCGTCGGCAGCGTCAATGAAGATTTTGCGATAGAGAGTCTGCCTGGCAACGTGTTCCAGCTCGGTAATACCTCATGGCGCGTGTTGCGCGTGGATAGTTCTGCAGTTCGCGTGGCCGACGCCGCTGGCGAGCCGCCGAATATGCCGTTTTGGTTAGGCGAAGCGCCAGCGCGCAGCGCCGAATTATCATTTGCAGTATCGCGCGTGCGTGAGGAATTTCAGCAGCGAGTGGACGACGAACCAGCCGACGCTCGCGATGCAGTCGTCGGGTGGTTAGCGCGTGACCTCGGGGTGGGTAATTATGCGGCGGATCAGCTGTATAACTATTTACTCAGCGGCTACCGGGCGTTGGGGGTTATGCCGACTCAGAACAACCTCGTCATGGAGCGTTTTTTTGATGAATCCGGCGGGATGCAGCTGGTGATCCACTCTCCATTTGGCTCCGCGGTGAATCGAGCGTGGGGTTTGGCACTACGCAAACGATTCTGCCGCACGTTCAATTTCGAACTCCAAGCGGCTGCGATTGAAGATGCGATCGTTATTTCGTTAGGCGCGGTGCACAGTTTCGATCTTGCAGAGGTCTGGCGATATCTTAATCCCGAGACTGTTCGCGACGTTCTGACGCAGGCCGTGCTCGATGTTCCGATGTTCAACATCCGATGGCGGTGGGTCGCGAACTGCGCACTAGCACTACCTCGATTTCGTAGCGGTAAGAAGGTGCCGCCGCGCTTGCAACGAATGAATGCCGAGGACCTCGCCGCACTGATTTTCCCCGATCAGCTCGCGTGCGCGGAAAATATTAATGGGGTGCGAGAAATTCCAGACCACCCACTCGTCGAACAAGCGTTGCAAGATTGCCTCACGGAAGCAATGGATATTGCGACACTGGAGAGCTTACTAACAGAAATTGGTGCCGGAAAAAAACGCCTCGTTAGTCTAGATTTAACCGAGCCGTCGCCATTTGCGCAAGAAATCTTAAATGCAAACCCTTACGCGTTCTTGGATGATGCGCCCCTAGAGGAGCGCCGTACACAGGCGGTACAAAGCCGTCGTTGGCTGGATCCCGATACCGCATCGGACTTAGGCGCGCTCGACGAAAGCGCGATTGCGCGGGTTGCAGAAGAGCTTGCGCCGGCCGCCGTCAATGCGGATGAATTGCACGAAGCGTTGCTCTTAATGGGCGCGATCACCGTGGACGAAGCGGCGATCTTCGGTGGGCAGGCCTGGAACACATGGTTTGAAGAACTCCGTGCGACTGAGCGTGCGGTACTCATCGAGGGTGCCTCGGTACCGAGCTTAATGGTTGCCAGCGAACGGTTTGCGGAGCTGCGGACCCTCTGGACGACACGCACCGTCGAGCCGGAGGTTAAGGCTGCCGTGACACAGATGTTCGCGGCCCTCGGCGCAGATGAAGCTCTCGTCTCGCTTGTACGTGCCAGAGTCGATAATTCCGCGCCGCACACGAGCAAAGCATTGGCCGACCTTCTCGGCGTATCTGAGCGCGCGATTGTTACTGCGCTCACATCGCTCGAAAATCGCGGTATCGTATTCCACGGTCGCTACACCCCGAATCAATCGACTGATGAGTGGTGCGATCGTCGCGTACTTGCGCGAATTCATCGCTACACGCTAAAACGATTGCGGTCCGAGATCGAAGCGGTCCCGGCAGCGACGTATCTGCGTTTTTTATTCGACTGGCAAGGGCTAAGCGCAAGTTCTCGTCGCGAGGGCGCGCAAGCGACAGTTAGTGTCGTCGAACAGCTGGCGGGCTTTGAAGCTGCCGCGCAAGCGTGGGAGAGTGAAATCATTCCCGCCCGCGTGCGCGACTACCGTCGCGATTTCCTCGATCAAAATCACTCAAACGGCAAACTCGTTTGGCTCCGATTAACTGCTAAGCGCTCCTCCTCAAGCACGACGAACGGTCCGTTCAAATCCACGCCGATGTCGTTGTTACCCCGGGTCGATTTGAAGAACTGGTTATCGATACAAGAAAGGTCGCAAGAAATTGAATTAAGTGGCGCGGCAAAGATGGTTCTTAACGTGCTCGAGCAGCGGGGCGCGGCATTTTTCGACGATATCGTCGATCGTTGCGGCGTTCTAAAATCGCAATGTGAACAGGCGCTAGGCGAGCTCGCAGCGAGCGGTCATGTCACCTCAGATAGTTTTGAAGGCTTACGCGTTTTGCTTATTCCGCCAAGCCGTCGTCGGCCATTGAACGGATCGAGGCGTCGGGGGGTTAGCATTTCCGGTATTGATTCAGCTGGACGCTGGGATTTGCTGGTTCGCCAAAACCGCGGCAGCTCGTCGCCGCTAGAACAGGACAGCGAAGAACTAGACTGCGTGGTGCGTACGTTGCTGAAACGCTATGGGATAGTCTTCAAACGGGCACTTGAGCGCGAATCGGCGTTGCCGCCTTGGCGCTACATTCTGTGGGGCTTGCGCAGGCTCGAGGCGCGAGGGGAGATACGCGGCGGTCGGTTTATAGCGGGGTTTTCTGGCGAGCAATTCGCCGTCCCGCAAGCCCTTGAAGCTTTACGTAGAACGAACAAACGCGCGGCCGAAAAAGAGCTTGTTGTCGTGAGCGGTCCAGATCCGCTTAATTTACTCGGCATTGTTACGCCCGGCCTGCGCATACCGGCGACGCTGCGCAATCGAATTGTTTTTCTCGATGGTGAGCCCTTGGCCGTTCGTTTAGGCACCGAAATAAATATTCTTAAGACTTGCGATAACGATGTCGAAATGCGCGCCCGGACACTGTTGATAAAGCAACCGCAGCGGCTTGCTAAGTTACGGCGCGCGCGTCGATGAGCGACGCATTGAATCGGTCCTCAATGGTCGCGGATCACGAACAGGAAATAGCCGCAGGCGAACGATTCTCGTTCGGTAAAAACTGGCAGGCGTTTCTCGCGAAAGTAAATGAGCAACGCATTGAAATTGCGATCAAATCATTGCAATCCTTGATCGGGCGCGATGATTTGGCGGGTACTCGATTCGTCGATGTGGGCTCCGGTAGCGGCCTTTTTAGCTTAGCAGCACGACGCCTTGGGGCGGAAGTATTATCGTTCGATTTCGATCCACGTTCTGTTGCGTGCACTGAGGAGCTGAGGCATCGCTTCCAACCAGACGATCCCGGCTGGACCGTTTGCACTGGTTCCGTGCTTGATTCTGAATTTTTGACCAGCCTCGGCCACTGGGACATTGTTTATTCATGGGGCGTGCTGCATCACACCGGAGAAATGTGGCAGGC
>CAWLAW010000370.1:0-4169 GCA_963854885.1 Gammaproteobacteria bacterium
TTTCGAAGGCCGTTCGCCAAAACCCGTTTACCTCTACATCCAGGACGAAAAGGCCGAGTTGCTTGATGCGGCGCATTTGTGGGGACGTTCTGTGTGGGAAGCCGAACCGGCGATTAAGAACGCGCATAATGATCCCCTGATCCGCGTTGCTTCAATTGGTCCGGCTGGTGAATACGGTAGCCATTACGCGTGTATCGTTAACGATCTGCATCGTGCAGCGGGGCGTTCTGGGGTTGGCGCGGTCATGGGCTCGAAACAACTGAAGGCGATTGCCGTGCGCGGGACCTCCGGGGTTACGGTGGCCGATCCGAAAGCTTTCATGGCGGCGGTTAAATCGACCAACGACATGTTGGCGGAAAGCGAAGGGCGAATGAATTTCACTCGCTACGGCACGATTCCAATGATGGACGTGACCGGGTCTTTCGGCGCACTTCCGACGCGCAATAATCGTGAAGTTCAATTTGAAGGTGCAGACAAAATAAATGCGACGGCGATGCAAGCGCCGAATGAAAATGGCCATACGAATCTGATCACCAACGGCGCCTGTTTCGCCTGTACGATCGGGTGTGGGCGTATCTGCCATATCGATCCCCAGCATTTCTCCGTCAAAGACCGCCCGCAATACCACGGTGCGTCTGGCGGGCTTGAATATGAGACAGCCTATGCGCTTGGCGCTGCCGTTGGGGTTGACGATATCGATGCGGCGACGTTTGCTGGCTTCATGTGTAACGAATACGGAATGGACCCGATTTCCCTGGGTGGCTCGATTGCTGCAGCAATGGAGATGTACGACCTCGGCATCCTTACAGATAAGGAGACCGGCGGTATAAAGCTCGAATTTGGTAACGCAGAAGTGCTATGCCAGATTTCCGAAATGGTCGGAAAGGGCGAAGGCTTCGGTCGCGACATTGGACTAGGCTCTAAGCGGTTGTGCGAAAAGTACGGCCATCCGGAATTCTCCATGGCCGTTAAAGGGCAGGAATTTGCTGCCTATGACGGACGTGGAATGCAGGGCATGGCGTTGGCTTACGCAACCAGCAATCGCGGCGCATGCCACTTACGGGCAAACCCTTACGCGCACGATTTCGGCTCTACGGAGTCTGAAGGTAAGGCTAAAGTTGTTATTGAATCCCAGGACCTTATTGCCGCAATCGACTCAACCGGATTGTGCGTGTTTACGTTGCACGCCGGTGAGAGCCCGGATCAATATGCGGCCCAAGTAGATGCCGCATGCGGTGGAGGTTGGGACGTTGCACGGCTGCTAAAAACCGGTGAGCGGATATGGAACCTGGAACGACAATTCAATCTTGCAGCAGGTTTAGATGCCGGCGACGATACATTGCCGAAACGCATCCTCGAAGAGCCGGCCCCTAGTGGTGCGGCAAAAGGGCTCGTCGCGAAACTACCAGAGATGCTCCCGCAGTATTATGAAATGCGCGGCTGGAACAAAAACGGCGAACCGGAAAACGACACGTTGTCCCGCCTTGGGTTGAGCTAAGCATCACGTAAAACATGCGCATCACCGTAAAACTGATCGGTCCGCTGGTCGATCGCCTACCGGCGGGTGGACCGTTTAGCGAAGATCCGCGGGGGATTAACGCGCTCAGCGTCGCGGACAACGCAACGATGCGCAATTTACTTGAGCAGTTAGGGCTCGCCGCAGAGCTGGAATACTTCGCGATGATCAACGAACTTCATGTGCCTTCCGACACGCTCGCAGAGCGGGCGCTCGAAGAAGGCGACGACGTCGTGCTGTTGCCACCGTTAAAAGGCGGTTAGCCGCGCGACGTTTCCGCACCACGTACGCGGCACAATTCTACGCCATGATCGCCCACCATCCTCCAGCGTGAGACAACGGACGCGACGCTTTCGAGGTAAATTCCCGCGGTAGCACCTATCGTTCGACTCAATGATGAATACCCAACGCATAGTTTACACAGGCGAAAGATGATGCAGCTTGGATTGTCAATTGGTTACTCTGGCTCGAGTTACGCGGTGCCCGTCGCCTTGGTACAGAAAGCCGAAGCGCTCGGCTATGAGTCAGTTTGGACGGCCGAAGCCTATGGCTCGGATGCGATGACCCCGTTGGCATTTCTCGCCGCCCAGACTAAACGGATCAAACTTTGCACCGGCATCATTCAGTTAGCCGCGAGAACGCCAGCGAATGCGGCAATGCAGGCCGGTACAATCGATGCGATGAGCGGCGGCGGTCGAGTGGTAATCGGAATCGGTGTATCGGGTCCGCAAATCGTCGAAGGCTGGTATGGCGAACCTTGGGGGAAACCGTACTATCGGCTGAAAGACTACGTCGAGATTATGCGAAAAGTCTGGCGTCGCGAAGCGCCTGTTACGCATGAAGGTAGAGAAATCTCGTTACCTTATTCTGGTGCTGGTTCCACTGGGCTCGCTAAGCCACTGAAGTCGATATTGCACATGAATCCCGATATTCCGATTGTCCTGGCGACCGGCAAACAATCAACGGTACGTCTCACCGGCGAGGTCGCGGATGGCTGGATGCCGCACGGATTTATGCCCGGAACGATGTCGGAGTTCCAACCTTGGTTGGAAGAAGGGTTTAGCCGCGCGGGAAACGGTAAATCCCTTAACGGATTCGCTATCCACGCGATGCTGCCCGTTGAGGTGGACGACGATGTGGGGGCAGCGCTCGCGAGACAAAAACCCGAGATTGCACTGTACGTCGGCGGCATGGGCCATCGCGATAAAAATTTTCATGCCGAGCAAATGGCCCGACGCGGTTTTGCCGACGACGCGGGGCGCATTCAAGAACTTTTTCTCTCTGGGCGCAAAGAAGAAGCGGCGGCCGCAGTGCCGGACGAATTTGTCGACATGCGTTGTCTTGCCGGACCGCCAGCGCGTATTCGAGAACGCTATAAAGGCTGGGCGGATAGCGGCGCAACGAGTCTGATCTTACGTCAACCCGACGAGAGAACGTTGCAAGTGATGGCTGACGTTGTGCGCGGTGCCGAATAGCGCTGCCGATTTCGTTCGACTAGCAATCCAAGCTTGCATCTCGTTCCCATTGGGTCAGATGCTGCATGTAGCTGTTCCATTCAGCGTGTTTAAGTTTAATGTAGGCGCTGGAGAACTCTTCGCCGAGCGCCGCTTGAATGGTTTTGTTCTTTGAAAAGTTGCGCATCGCATCCAACTGATTGAGCGGCAGCTGTCGCGCATTTTTCACTTTGTGCGATTCGGTATACATATCGATATCGAGTCGCTTGCCGGGATCAATGTTTTCTTCGATGCCATCGAGCCCTGCTGCGAGTATGCCGGCCATCAGTAAATACGGGTTCGCCGCGCCGTCCGCCAAACGAAACTCGATGCGGTCGTCATCGGGGATTCTGATCATGTGCGTGCGATTATTGCCACCGTAAGTAATTGACGTTGGCGCCCAAGTCGCGCCCGATAGGGTGGCGGGTGCGTTAATCCGCTTATAGGAATTTACCGACGGATTTGTTATCGCGACCAATGCGTCGGCATGACGCATGAGCCCGCCGACAAATTGATACGCTAGGGTCGATAAGCCAAGCTCCCCTCTAGCATCATGAAATAAATTCTTCTTGCCTGATTTATTCCAAAGCGATAGGTGAGCGTGACACCCGTTGCCGGTTAACTCGACGAATGGCTTCGGCATGAACGTCGCGCGCAAGCCATGTTTCTCCGCAATCGACTTGACCATAAATTTGAAGAAGCAATGCTGATCCGCGGTGGTTAAGGCATCGTTGTAGTCCCAGTTAATTTCAAACTGGCCGTTCGCATCCTCGTGATCGTTTTGGTACGGCCCCCATCCCAACGCGATCATTGTTGAGCAAATTTCAGCAATGACTTCGAAGCGTCGCATGATCGCTGATTGGTCGTAACAAGGTTTCGCTTGGGTATCTCGTTCGTCCGAAATATTCTCTCCATCGGCGGAAATCAAGTGAAACTCCGGTTCTACGCCGGATTTTAACAAGAATCCTTTTTTCTCAGCCTGTCCCATTAGGCTTTTCAGGACGTTACGTGGCGCTTGCGCGACCGGTGCGTTATTCATCCAGGGATCGCCGGCAACCCAGGCGACTTCGGGCTTCCACGGTAGTTGAAGCACGGTGTTAGGGTCAGGCTTCACGAACATGTCCGGGTGCGCCGGGGTCATGTCCAGCCACGTCGCAAAG
>CAWLAW010000371.1:0-4157 GCA_963854885.1 Gammaproteobacteria bacterium
CGGAGGAGTTGATCCGTTGCTCGCGAGTTTCGCTCGGGAATGAGACCGACACAAATGCCCAAATTTCTGTCATTCCGAATCCCGATACTGTCGGGCAAAAAATATCTTGCACGCGTTCTGCTACCGGGATCGTCGCGTCGGTACCCGAAGGTAAAGTGCCGAGTCGTAATGAACTAACATCGCGCGATGATTCGGCTTGCGCGTCGAGTAGATCTTTCCAATGGGTATCGAAACCATGCGCGATGGTGACATTTTCTGATTCGATTAGGCGCAATGCTTCTCGGGCATCGAACGCGTCCATTAGTATTTGCTTGGCCCCACTGACTATGCAAATTAGCGCGACTTCCCCGAGCGCGTACAGATGGAACATCGGCAGGTAATTAATTTCTGTATCGGTAAACGAGATCCCTAAAATCGCACCCCGCTCCATCGCGTTGCGGATATTGATATGCGAGTGCATTACACCCTTAGGGTTTCCCGTCGTTCCCGAGGTATAGCCGATTAGCGCAAGCCCATCGGGGTCGACGGCGGCGGCGCGTGCGCGCAAAGTTTCATCAGTTACTGATGACGCCTTCGCTAATGCCTCATCCCACGTGAACGTACCTGGAAGCTTATCCTCACCGGCGAACACGATGCGGCGAAGATCGGGAAACCCTTCAAGGCGTTGCGCGCGTGGATCACCGGTTGCCGTGTCCGGCAACACTTCCTTCAGCATGTCTAAGTAACTGACCGGTCCCGATTGATCGTCGGAGATAATTGTCCCGGTGTTTGATTGCGTCACGACGTAGTGGATATCTTCCCTGCGGTAACGCGTGTTTAGCGGTACAAGTACGCCTCCAACTTTTGCCACGGCGTACATGAGAAACAACCACTCCGGCTTGTTGTTCATCCATAGCGCGACTTTTTCTCCGGGTTCGACTCCTAGCGCGATCAGTGCTTTCGCTGCGCGATCGACTTCTGCGGAAAATTCTATCCAAGTCCAACGGCGATCTTTAAATACTAGGGCTTCGCGCGTGCCCCAACGTTGCGCAGCATCAGCGGGCAGTATTCCGATCGTGCGTTTTTCAAACCACTCACTCATGGGTTGGGATCTCCTAGCTTGGATTATTATTTTACGCAAGGTCCGACGGAATTACCGGCCCGCATTATCGAAGTCAGCGCTACTTGCGCCGTTTAGCTGGAGTAAGTAAGGATACGTAACTCACCCCCGGGCGATTGTCGGCCGTGGTCGCAAAATTAAATTTTACCCAGCCAGCTGTTCCATGGGACATCGACTTAACATTGGTAAACCCATCAGCCTG
This sequence comes from Gammaproteobacteria bacterium, assembly GCA_963854885.1. GTDB lineage: Bacteria > Pseudomonadota > Gammaproteobacteria > UBA11873. The sequence goes on from CAWLAW010000371.1 coordinate 1,302, forward strand.
CAAGGCTGCGGCTGCTTGTTCGGCACGGGGACCGTCGTCTGCGCCGAGAATGAGTGCGGCGTCTTTCGCAAACACGTCATTAACGACCAATAAGAAACTGTCGTTCGGATGCGTCGCCTTGGTTGTCGGATGAAAGAATACCCAGGGAATGTTGACAATTTTGGACGTTTTCGGGTGGCCGGCCGCAAATTCTGCAACGGCGCGCACATCAACGTAGGTAGAGGTTTCATCACTGTCGAGAAAGGCAAATGCCTCGAGTGGGCTGATCACGGTTGTGTCCATTGAATTAATCCAAACGCGGAAATTTCGGCACCATCGGCGGGATAATCTGACAGCGACTACGCTCGTCCAGTGGCGATTGCCCGTTCAATGTATACAAAGTGAGTTCCGATTCGTGCGAGACATCGGTTTCTTCGAGATGGTGATGCAGTATAGGCCCATCGGGTGACAGCGCGAAAATGCACTGCAACAATTTACGCGCAGGGAGCCGGCCAAGTTCCGGGTGAACTAACGCCTCAGCTGGTTTGTCTTCGCTCATTCGCCTTCTCTCCGCTGGTTTGCCGCCGACTGCATTGTAAGCAGTATTCTAGGGCCACATTCGACAACAACCAAGCTGCTCGATGTTTAAAGTCTGCTCCGTATCCTTGACATCGAGTGGCCTTACCGATTAGATCCAGACGGATAACATCGAGGGTTCCCCCATATGTCTGCCCAGCCACAAAAAGAACTCGTTACGGGCGAGACCTGGTACGCTCCAGGAGACGAGATCCCGAACGTCGGGACGAAGCTCTTCGCGTTGCGTAATCAATGCACAGAATGCAACGTGTGCGAAGTTGCGTGCTCGCTCGTTCATTCTCCGGACGGCGTAATAAATCCACAGCTGTCGCGCATTCAAATCGACCACGCACCGGAGAAAGCGAGTAAGGTCAATCCCGATGGGCTCGGATTTGTCGCAGAAATTTGTCACCATTGTGGCAACCCGCCACCGTGCGCGGAAGTGTGTCCCACCGATGCGTTCTATTACGATCCCAAGACCCAAGCGGCGATCATTGATCAGGACAAGTGCACCCAATGCATGGAATGCGTACCGGGTTGTCCGTTCGATGTCGTGTTTGTCGCGCCGAGCGGCGAGTTACTTAAGTGCGATTTATGCGGCGGCGATCCCGTTTGTGTCAAAGCGTGTTCGACGCGACCTGAGTTACTCAACGTTGGTAAACAATATAACCGCATGCCTGTGCTCTTTTATGAAGAGCAGCCGGAATTTAATCGACTATCCCGCGAAGAACCGATCGCTCGCGACGAAGTTGGCATGATGCAAGCAATGTTAGAGCGCGGCGAAATTAGCTCCGGCGCCTAAACTAAAGGAACGAGACCATGGAAAGTAATCTTCTACGAGTCGACTTAACCACCGGCGAAATCAAGAGCGAAGTCATCGGTCACGAAATTTTTGAGCGTTGGGTTGGCGGTTCTGGCATTAACAATTGGATCATGTGGGAACATTTCCTCACCCACGACGTCAATTGCGACCCGCGTAGTCCCGACAATATTTTTGTATTCGGGGTTGGACCACTGGCCGGATCGGGAGCGGGTAGCGGCGTAAAGGGGCGCATTACGTTTAAGAGCCCATGCTATGACATGTTCGGCGACTCCGCGGGCGGCGGTAAATTTCCCTACATGATCCGCTTTACCGGTTACGAATACATCGCTATTACAGGGCGTGCCCCGAAGCCGGTTTATTTACACATTTGCAACGACGAAGTGGCGTTGCTTGATGCGAGTCATTTGTGGGGTAAAGATACCAAAGAGACCCACGAAATGTTGCAGCAAGAGCTGGGCGATTATCCGTCGAAAACGCATACCTTATCGATTGGTCAGGCGGGCGAAAATCAGGTCGGCATTGCTGGGGTTGTATCCGACGCGTTACGCATTCATGCGCGCTGCGGCGGTGGTGCTGTTTTAGGATCGAAAAACCTCAAAGCGATCGCGGTGCAAGGTAACGGCGGCATTAAGATCAAGAATCCCGAGGGGATCATGAAATGGTCGGACGATTTCCGTAAAAGTCTCGATGCTAATGAAGCGGTTTACGGATTTAAGCGTCGCGGCACGTTGGGCGCGGTCGAGATGTACCAACACATTGGCAGTCATTTCTGGCGCAACAACCAAGGCAATAAGTTCCGCGGTGAAGGGATCACCTCAGACAATTGGGTGAAACGTTTCCACAAGTATTCCGAAGTGTGTTCGTCCGATTGCTTCATCGCCTGCGATGCGAAATATAAAATTGACGGGACGGAATCCAAAGCGGCCGAAAAGTACGTCGGAGAGACGTTTCGCCGACCGGAATATCTCACCACAGGCAGTGCAGCTGGCGCGCTCGATGTCCGCGATTGGGCCGAAGTTGCGCATTGGGGGAAGATCACCAACGATTACGGTATCGATAACCAAGATCTAAGTTGCTCGATAAGTTTCTTAATGGAATTAAAGCAACGCGATTTAATTTCCGACGACGATGTTGCGAATTTATTCGGCCACAGCCAGAAGCTCGAGTGGGGCAACATGGAAGACATTGAGGCACTCGTCGAAAGCATCGTCTATCAATCGAACCCATTCGGAAAAATATTTGGCGACGGTCCATACAAGGGTGCGCTTCGGTACTCGGAAATGATGGGCGAAAACTTCATGAAGTACGCCATGTACGGTAAAGGTGGCGCGAGTTTCACTGAAGAGATGCGGCCGTTCCCGACCTGGATGAATAATATGGCTGTGGCATCGCGCGGCGCAGATCACCTGAAAGGCCTAGGCTTGATTGAAAAATTTCAGCGTCGCGATTTATCGGAAATATACTTCGGCGGCCCCGAA
>CAWLAW010000372.1:0-4155 GCA_963854885.1 Gammaproteobacteria bacterium
TCGGCGTAACGGGATTTTTATGGACGGCCCTATGGTTTCTGCACGCGCGTGATCTTCCAGCCGACGACCCGAAGGTGAGTCCCGAGGAACTTGCACTGCTCAATGAGATTTCCCCGGAGACCGAGGAGAAACCTCCCGTACCTTGGAAAAAGCTACTGAGATCCGCACCCGTTTGGGCATTAATTATCAATCATTTCTGCAGTAACTGGGTGTTCTACATGCTGCTCGCATGGTTGCCGAGTTATTTTCGCGGCCAACTCGGTTTGAGTATTACGAACGCCGGGCTTTACTCCGCCGCACCTTGGCTAACCATGTTTATCGTCGGAAATTCCGCCGCCTGGGTTGCCGACTCGATGATCAGCCGAGGCTTGAGCATCACCGCCGTGCGCAAAATCATGCAAACCGTCGGGCTTGGCTTGTCGGCGACATTTATGTTGTTAGCAATGGATGTCGATTCGGCACTCCAGGCAATGTTTTTAATGTGCGGTGCCCTCGGCGGCGCAGCCTTTACCTGGGCCGGGTTTGTTCCCAATCATCTCGATATCGCGCCGCGTTATGCGGATGTTTTAATGGGCCTCACCAACACCGCGGGTACGGTGCCGGGAATCATTGGGGTTATCTTAACTGGGTGGTTAATAGACACGACGGGCACCTACTCAGCGGCCTTTGCTTTAGGCGCGGGAATTAATATTTTTGGCGCCATTGTGTGGCTCATGTTCGCCTCAGGTGAAAGAATTATTGATTAACAATCGCTGGATAAAATTAAATGAAGGACAAACTCATGCTGGAAAAATATTCGAAATATAAAGAATTGAAAATCGACTCACCATCGGATCGCGTGCTGCGCATCACATTCGATAAACCGGAAACGTTAAATTCGTTGGACAAAGCGGGTCATCGTGAGCTGACTTATATTTGGCGAGATATTGATGACGACGAAGACGTAAACGCGGTGATCCTCACCGGCAAAGGCAAGGCGTTTTCCGCCGGCGGCGACTTTAGCATGATTGAAGACATCATTGATGACGCGCAAGCCCGCACTAGAGCCTGGAAAGAAGCGCGTGATCTTGTTTACAACATCATTAATTGCTCGAAACCGATCGTCTCTGCTTTAAACGGAGTTGCGGTGGGTGCCGGTCTTGTTGCCGGGCTTCTCGCGGATATTTCGATCGCCGGCAAATCAGCGAAGATTGTCGACGGCCATACGCGGCTCGGGGTCGCGGCCGGAGATTCCGCGATTATCAATTGGCCATTGTTGTGCGGGATGGCGAAAGCGAAGTATCTGTTGTTGTTATGTGAACCCGTGAACGGTGAGCAAGCCGAAAAGTACGGGCTCGTGTCGTTGTGCGTGGAAGACGATGAGTTGCAAGACAAAGCGCTCGAAATTGCCAACCGTCTCGCCGCCGGGGCGCCCTCGGCAATACGCTGGACGAAGTACGCATTGAACAATTGGTACCGCATGGCCGGACCAGCGTTCGACGCGTCGACAGCGTTGGAAATGTTGGGATTTACGGGCCCGGAGGCGCAGGAGGGGATTGACGCGCATCGTGAGAAACGTCCGCCGTCGTTTGATCCTCGTTCACCGGTCTAGTCGAAGGTTCCGGGGTAGCGACATCGCTACTCTGGAACGATTTTACCGCCAGCGCTAGACCCAACCTTTCTAATTATACGATGGATTTCGGCTGATACTTCAAGGCGATCCGGCGGCCGCAGATTCGACCATAACGGTTTCAATTCGTGCGCCGGCCAAACCTTTGGATAACTCCTCGATGCCACCTTCATAGACGAGACAGTACAGCGTCTGGCCGTCGGCACCGCCGAGTTGACAAGCGATGGCGGCGTTCGGTTTAACATCAATCTTGCCAATTATTTTGCCTGCGCGGTCGACGTGGACGAATTCGCCCCCCATCGCGCCTGCGACCCAGATGTTGCCGTCTCTGTCGAGACACATGCCGTCTGGCATGAGGCCTTCGAGTTCTGCGTACACCCGTGAGTTACTCAAGCTACCGTCAGGCTCGATATCGAATGCGCGAAGTCGCGCGCCGAATGATTCGGCGGCGACTAAGGTCGAACCTGAATCTGTGATGACCATACCGTTTGGAAAATCGAGACCGTCGGCGACAATTCGGTGGCTTCCATCTGGTTCGATCAAACTGATTTCCGCTTGGCGCGATTCTTCTCCGGAAAACAAATCGTAGCCCATATTGCCGACATACGCGCGACCGTGATCATCAACGATCATATCATTGGGTTCGGCGTTAATTTCGGCGGACAAGTCGGCGTGTAACTCGAGTTTTGAGCCGATCAGTTTATACACGGAGCGATCGGTCATCGATACGATTAAGGGTGTTCCATCCGGCATAAAGCCAAGCCCTGATGGTCGGCCGGGGACTTCTGCTGCCACTTCTGCGCGACCGTGTTCGTCGATCACATAAACGCGATACGCCCAAATATCGGATACCCACAATTTATTCTCATGCCAACGCGGCCCTTCGAGAAAGACGTAACCATCGACGAACGGCGTCGTTTTATACGTTTTCACAAACCTCTCCCGATGGCTAATTCTTGCTCAACTAACTCCACCCAGTAGCTCGCACCAATTGGAATGATCTCATCGTTAAAATCGTAGCGCGGATTGTGTAGAAGGCAACCGCCGTCGGTCGACCCGTTACCAATAAAAATATAACAACCTGGTTTGGCTTCCAGCATGTAACCGAAATCTTCCGAGCCCGTTGATGGGTCGACATCGTCGCTGTAATTCGCATCGCCGAGCAGGGAACGACAGGCTTTGCTCACGGCGTCGGTTTCGAGTGAAGAATTGACCGTCGGCGGGAAACGATGGTCGTACCACCACTCAAATTCACAATCGTTGCCGCTGCAAATTCCGGCAGTGAGTTGCTTCATGCGTTCGCGTAACAATTCTCGGATCGCCGGCTTAAATGAGCGAACCGTGCCGCGTAAAACCACTTCGCTCGGGATAACAGCCCACGCGTCGCCAGCGTGGATCTGGGTCACTGACACAACGGCAGCGTCGATAGGATTAACGTTACGCGACACGATCCCTTGCCATTGGTTGACCAGCTGCGTTGCAACCAGAATTGGGTCCACGGCGAGGTGCGGTAGGGCGCCGTGGCCACCACGACCAATAATTTTAACTTCGAAAACATCCATCGCGGCCATGATTGCACCCTTTCTAGTCGCCATTTTTCCGACTTGTTGGCCTGGCCAATTGTGCATGCCGTATACGGCTTCCATGGGGAAGCGCTCAAACAAGCCATCATCCATCATGGCTTTCGCGCCCGCTTCACCTTCTTCAGCGGGTTGGAAGATGACATGCACCGTGCCTTCGAAATTCCGGTTCGCCGCTAGGTGTTCGGTAGCGGCGAGTAGCATCGCTGTATGACCGTCGTGGCCACAGGCGTGCATAACCCCATCGTGAGTCGAACGATGTTCGAATTCGTTGAATTCTTGCAGCGGCAGCGCGTCCATGTCCGCGCGTAAGCCGATACACCGGTCGCTGCTCCCGTTTGTAATCGTACCGACCACTCCGGTACGACCGATGCCAGTTTCGATCGGGATCCCGAACTCGGTGAGTTTATCCGCGACGAACTTCGCCGTTCGATGCTCTTCGTAAGCCAATTCGGGGTGCGCGTGTATGTCTCTTCGCCATTCGGTGTGCGAGGCGTGCTTTTCGACAATGTCAGGATTTAATTTCATGCAGACTCCGGTCACAGTACGCCGCGGCAACAGGCGGTTTCAGCCAAATCAGTTCGATCCTATAATCTCAAGCGTTGGCCTAAATTGACAGGGCTGCTCGCATCACCAGATGTCAGAGGGAGGGAAAGGGGACGAAAATCGAGATTTCATTAGCATTCAGCTAAGTTAGTCAACGATTGTCCATGGTCATGTTTACGCGCATCGATAAAGTTGGCATGCCGCATGTCATCGAATTTATTGCCGGGAAATTATTTCCGTACGACACCGGAGGTCTCGACTGGATCAAGCTGCTGCCGCTAAATCAAGCAACGTTGTTGCACGGCGAATGTACGTTTCCCGGTGCAACGCCGGAACGCGGGAAGCCCTACGGCTATCGGATCCGCGCCAGTGTGAATGTCGTCATGGCGCCGCCTTACGCTTATGAACATTGGGGTCGCG
>CAWLAW010000373.1:0-4147 GCA_963854885.1 Gammaproteobacteria bacterium
AGCTAAACAATCGTCGATTGCGCGTCAGCGATTGTCAGGAGTTAAATCAGGCAATGTTAGCAACCGGTTTTCCGATGCGCGATCCCCGCGCGTTGAAGGGGTACATGCCAACGTTGAATGCGCTACTGCCAGAGGTCGCCGGCATCCGTCAGGCAGGCTCGGCTAGCCTAGATCTCGCCTTCGTCGCTTGTGGCCGGTTGGACGGTTACTGGGAATTCGGCATCAATGAGTGGGATATCGCCGCAGGTGCGCTACTCGTTCAAGAGGCCGGAGGGATTGTCATGGAACCGAACGGCTCATCTGATTATTTGCGTAGCGGTAACATTTTATGTGCCACGCCTCGGATTCATCGCGAAATAGTGACGATCTTCTCCAGTTGCCAAGCGTAACGGTATTGCGGGAAATTTTTGTGCCTAGGCAAAGCGCAAACTCAATACCTTATTACGACAACGGATGGTTGGATTTTTCGCCTCGTGCTTGGCGAGTGCGATACGCTTGAGGTAACAATCGGTGCACCACGTTGCCAGCTTGCAGACCAATAAATAACGGAGTCGTTATGGCTGATTCTATTAGTATCGTAATGCCGGCGAAAAACGAGGCAGTAGGTCTAAACGAGCTGTTGCCGAAACTGAAATCCGCGTATCCGGACGCTGAAATCATTGTGGTTAACGATGGCAGCACTGATAACACCGCCGAGGTTGTACACGCCCACGGTGCAACACTCATCAGCCATCCGTATTCGATAGGCAATGGTGCAGCAATTAAGTCGGGCGCGCGGCACGCGAACGGCGACATACTCATCTTCATGGATGGTGATGGTCAGCACGATGCCGCTGATATTCCGCGACTTCTCGAACAAATCGAAGCCGGGTACGAAATGGCCGTCGGTGCACGCGCCTGGGATACCCACGCATCACTCGGCCGCAAAATCGCAAACCGCGTATACAACCAATTAGCGTCGTATATGACCGGCAATAAGATTGACGATTTAACATCCGGATTCCGTGCGGTTCGCGGACGGCATTTTCGACGGTTTTTATATTTATTTCCGAATGGGTTTTCCTATCCGTCGACCTGCACGATGGCATTTTTCCGTTCCGGATTACCCGTTTCCTACGTGCCGATCCGCGCACTCTCGCGTGCTGGATCGAGTCACATAAGAATATTAAAAGACGGTGCGCGATTTTTTATGGTCATCATAAAGATCGGCACACTATTCTCACCGATGCGGCTGTTCTTACCCATCAGTGCGGCGCTCTTCGTTACGGGTTTGAGTTATTACGGGTACACGTATTCAACCCAGCACCGCTTCACTAACATGAGCGCGTTGCTACTTATCTCGTCGGTATTGACGTTTTTAATCGGTATTCTGGCTGAACTGATTTCTTCATTGCACTACAAAGAAGCGGATTTCGAACGCCGGCTCGTATCACGTGAGATAACGGAACCCGAAACGACTTCTTCGGGTAGCAAGATCACGCAATAACGCAGAACATTCACACGCGTCAAGGCTTATGGATTATTCATAGGCCAGTTTTTATGCCCGAATGATGCACTGCAATCGGGGCTAACCACAGACGACCCCATGGATGTGGGCCGTCGTTTGCGTACTCTGGGCTCCTGTCTACCGGGTCGATGAGGTGTCGCATAGTCGGCAATAGATTCAATCAGCCGTCGGCGTAATCGAGCCTGTTCTGCACGATTATTGGTGGCTTGATTAAGGTGAGCTTCCCAGTGTCGTATCGCTTGGATGCTGCCCTTAAAACTGATGCGTCGTAAGGGTGATTTTTGTTCTCACGCGGCCTGACCCATCAATTGCCGGAGCCCGTTGTAAACAATAAAGCTCATCAGGATTTCTTTGTTCACCATCACCGGTGTTTTACACCGCAAGATGTCCATGCCTAACGTGGTTTTAAACTCTCGAAAAAAGAGTTCGACGTCCCACCGTTGCCGATACAGATCGGCAATGTCGTGTGCCGGATAAACGTCCGCGTCTAACACCTGCGAGAAGAAGGCCCAAAACGTGTTCTCTTTACTGAACAATCGACGCCGACTCGAGCCACCGCTATCCGATTGCTGGAGAAACTGCGTAGGAATAAATTGGCGAAAACATTGACCCAGCTCTGAGAGTGATTTCTGCTTTAATTGCGCTCGCTTCTCGGCTAAGCGACGGCTCGCAGAAAGCGGCCGGCGCCGCAGCGTTGAGAGATGAAACCCTGGCAGATATAACGTTGTATTTTGCATCTCCTATTATCTCACGTTCGACGTTTCCACGCTCTCCTTTATTCATGCTAAATCGCTTAAATTAGCGCCATTCGTGGGTGTCCTGGAATACTCTTTGGTGTCCTGGAATACTCCTTTTGAATCGCGATTAGCACTCGCCTAGTCAAAGTTATTCGAGCGGTTTTGACGAATGATCTATGATACGTTGTCGGCCTCTTAAGCTTGCCGCCGTGGGACGAAATTTTGCCTTTTAAAGTGTTACCGTTCGGGACGGCAAGGTAAGTAAAATTACGACGCGAAATTAAATGCGTTGAACCTAAGGAAGACCGTATTTCGTGAATAAATTTGAAACCTTTGAACAGTTTCTTGCGACGCAGAGCGTGCAACTCCCACTGTTGAATTTTTGTCTCAACCTGTTGTTGGCGGCAATGCTGAGTTATGTGGTCGGCAGGGTCTACGTCAAATACGGCTATTCAATTTCGAACAGGAGGAGTTTTTCACGAAACCTGATGCTGATTTCGATGGCAACAATGGTCGTCATTAGCATAGTAAAAAGCTCGTTGGCATTGTCCCTCGGACTCGTTGGAGCTCTTTCGATCGTTCGCTTCCGAACCGCGATTAAGGAGCCGGAAGAATTAGCTTACCTCTTTATCGCAATTACGATCGGACTCGGATTAGGTGCAGATCAATTTTATCCAACTGTGATCGCCATCTTAGTAATTTCGGGCGTAATAATAATTTCACGACGACGCGCGAATTCCACATCGGACGAATCAAATCTATATATAACTGTGTCGAGCAGCAGACCTGACACCGTAACCCTTGAAAAAATTGTGGCAACCGTGAGACCACTGTGCGCCGAGCTTTCGCTAAAGCGATTCGATCAAAGTAATAATACAATTGAGGTCGTCTTCCACGTACTTTTTAGCGACATCGCAAACTTCAACGCTGCGAAGGACGGCGTGTTGCAATTGTCTGATGATGTAGTTGTTTCTTTGATTGATCAACAAGGCATTGTTAGGTGAAAATTCGATCCGATCTCGCAGACGATCCGCCGAGAAAAGCAAGAAAACGTCGAGCGTCAATGAAGAACTTTGACCTGTTCTGTCGGGTCGTATTTTTCGCAAATGCCACAATCTTGGCGGCGCTCGTATACTTGTCGTACGAACATCGGTGGGTCGTCATCGAAGCGGCCAATAAACTCGATGCGGCATTCGGGTTATATGATGCGAAGCACATTGGAAAACTAGCCAAGCAGCGCTTCCTCGGTATATTTTCTGATCCAGAGGTGCTGCGTATCGACCTCAAACACATTAATGTCCAACAGCTAGAGTATCAGCGTTCTGCGGCCTTGAAGGGCGTAAAGGAATTCTCATACGTCCCCGCTGCCCTCACATACAACAATCTAAAGTTTAAAACAAAATTGAGGCTAAAGGGCGACAGGAAAATTCATTTCGACCATCTCGATACCGCGTCATTCAGAATAAAAATTAAAGGCGACCAAACTCTATGGGGAATGAAATTCTTTTCACTTCATAAACCGCGTGCAAGAAATTACATCCACGAATGGATATTTTTGCACATGATGAAGCGCGAAGGATTAGTTACCCCTAGATACAAATTCGTCAGTCTCGTTGTTAACGGTAAAGACAACGGTATTTATGCTGTCGAGGAACACTATACGAAACTTTTACTCGAAAGAAATCGAAGCCGAGAAGGCCCGATACTTCGGTTCGACGAAAGTACCGGGACCAAGTACAACACTTCGACAGTTACTCCTTACGAGCAAAATAAATGGCTATCCGAGGAAAAACTGCCCGTTACGCAGAAGGCAATCCAACTGCTCGAAGGATATCGGCGCGGTGAGTTGCCATTCGGAGATGTATTCGATGTAAAAAAATGGGCTGTTTTTTTCGCTGTCGCG
>CAWLAW010000374.1:0-4146 GCA_963854885.1 Gammaproteobacteria bacterium
AGCGCTATCGAAACAGTGCCGAGTCCAGCGGCACGAATTATATTCCACAAATCCGGCAGACTCGCGAATCGCCAAAGCCCTTTATACAGACCGAAGAATCGAGCAATCAATGTTTGGATGAGTACAACTGCCGGAAATGCCGTCAGTGCGGCGTCGATATACGCTTCGGGCGGCATTTCAAAATTAAACCGCGCGAAGACGCTGACAACCCAGGCCAGAGAAATTGCGATCGAGTCATGAATAATGACTTTGCTGCGGTTACTAATTAACACAGTGCTTAAGAAACTCGACGGTTAAATTTATTCTGCTTGACTGCCCATATGATAGCAGCTAACGCATAAACAAACGCCGTAATGAGCGGCGCAATGATCGGCTTCGCGGCGGCGATCAGGGCTATCGGCGTCAAGACGATCACGGTCAAAACAATCATGCCAAGCGCAATTACTCGGTGCGAGTAGCCACCGAGAATCATGCGCTGGTATAGATGCGAGCGATGTGCGGTCCACCAGGCGCGACGGGTGACAATTCTCAAGCCCAGCGTGAGCGATGCATCGACAACGAATGGGGTAAATAATATTAACCATACCCATGGCCCGACCCCATTCACGATGTCGACAGCAATTAAGCCGGCGAACTGGAAACCCAAAAAATAACTGCCGACATCCCCCATGAAGATTTTTGCCGGGTGCCAATTCCAAATCAGGAACCCGGCCGCGCCACCAGCGACACACAAACCAACGAGTTGAGTCCAGTGCCCGCCGGATTGGCCGGCGACGATTCCGCCAATTCCGGCGACAAGGACTCCCTCGCTCGCTGCATAGCCGTCCGAACCATCCATAAAATTAGTGAGATTAATAATCCATACGGTACCAAGGGCGCCAACAGCAACGACGATGTGATAATTTTCCGTTAGCCACGCGGGAAGCTCGGTAGAGGTGACGCGCAACAACCCTACGATGAATGACGTAGCAATCACCAATTGGATCACAAAACGTAGCCCGGTGCCGATCCCTCGATGGTCATCTATCCAGCCGAGTAAGCCAAGACAAAACCCGCACACGATCCACACGGTCATAACCGCAATCGGAAGATAGCCAAAAATAGATAGACCAAGCAGGCAAATTGTCGTCGAAATGAGCATTCCTGCCCCACCACCACTGGGGATCGGTTGAGCGTGCAAACTGCGCTCGTTTGGGCGGTCGAACAACTTATGGCGACGCGCATAATTAAGCACTTGGGCACAACATAGCGCACTGACAATTAACGCGAAGAGAAATATAACGATACTTAGTGAGATCATTCGCGCCGCATCGAACGATAGGATTTCACGGCGTCGGCGAGCGAATGTTCAAATCCCAACGTCGGCAGCCAGGCGAAATCTTGGCTAAATTGATCGCGATCGACAATCAAATTCCCAGTAATTTTGTTCAATTGTTCCTCTCGACCGATAGCGCGCGCCAGCCATTCCAAAATTCCAAATGGGACTGAAAATAAGCGCGGCTGAACCGCCAGTGCGCCGGCCATAGCGCGCACGAGATCGGCGCTCGATATGTCGATATCTGCCAGCGTATAGGTGCCTGAACGCACCGTTCCTTCAACAAACGAATTCACAACCGCGCCGGCGAGATTATCGACTGAAATTAAGCTGCGGTGGTTCTTCGAACTAGCGAAAGGCAAGGGAAACCCTCGATCGATAAACTGCATTAGAGACAGTAAGTTACCTTTTTGTCCGGGGCCGTAGATCAATGGCGGACGCAAAATAACCAGGCCAATCGATGAATCCCTGAAGATTTCTTCCAAGCGCTGCTCCGCCTCCCACTTTGATTGTCCGTATGCACTTCCTGGTTGGGGAATATCGTTACCCGACAACCGTTGCGGTTGGCCGTGCGCGTCGAGCGGGGAATATTCGCCATTGACTTTGATCGAACTCATAAACAGAAATGTTTCGACACCAGCAGCTTTGGCAGCACTAGCAAGCTGAGCCGTACCCTCGACGTTGATCGCTCGATAGGTCTCGATATCGTCCAAGCCTTGGGCTCGATGCGTTAGCGCCGCGAGGTGCACGATCCCATTCACGTTCTCCAAAGCCGGCGACCAGATCGTCGTCGCGTTGATGTCACCCACTAGCGCGACTTCAACCTCACGCGGGAGATCCGGCGCTCGCTGCCGGATTGCGGCCACAACGGTGTGCCCCGCCTCGCGCAAGTACCGGCATACAGCTCGGCCGACAAACCCACTAGCCCCAGTGACTAATATCCGCACGTTTCACAATCCAAATGGCAATCGACTCACTTTAACAGAGCGACCCGGTGATGGGACGCAAGTTCCTTGACGCTAGGCAGATCAATCGAGCACCGAACGGTAAAGTTGCAGTGTTTCCGCGCCGATTTTTTCTACCGAAAAATTCTTTTTGACTAACTTTCTACCGGCCATCCCGAATTGCTTCTGCCGATCGGGTTGGTGTAATAATTCAACCACCGCAGCCGCCAATGACTTCGAGTTTCGCACTTTTATTAACGTGCCGTTGATACCGTGATGACAAATTTCGCGGCAGCCGCTGATGTCACTTGCGATGATCGGCCGCCCACACGCTGCGGCCTCGAGCAAGACCTTCGGCAAGCCTTCCCGATACGACGGCAAACACACGATATGCGCCGCACGATAGACTTCCGGCATGTTATCCCGATGGCCCCACCACTCAACCACGCCTTCACGCACCCAGCTATCGATCTGCGCCGCCGCGATTGCTGCTGGATTGTCGGGATCCTCCGCACCGACAAGCACGAAGCGACAATCCATTCCTAGTCTGCGTACCTCTCGCGCTGCCGCGATGAACTCTTCAATTCCTTTGTCACGAATGAGCCGCGCGGGCAAAACGACTATCGGGTTGGACGAAAAATCGATTTCTGAGTAGTCAAATACGTCGGTGTCCACGCCGACTCCCGATATAATCACAGTACGCTCGGCTCGGCCGATACGTTCATCCGTCAGAAGCCGTCTGTCTTCATCATTTTGAACCAATATAGTCACATTCGGTCGGCGCAATATTATCCTCAGTGCAAAAACAACTAAGCGTTGAAACCAACGGGCTTTGTTGTCCGACGAAGTAAACAGATAGCCCATGCCAGTAAACGCCGCGATGAATTTGGTTTGAGAGCATGCAAACAAAGATAGCGCGCTAAGTAAAATAGGTTTATGCGATACAAGGTGGACAATATCCGGACGCACGCTGCGAATTGCCCGATATAGTCCAATCAGCGCGGCCAGATCGCGAAACGGGTGGCGCAAGGATCTTTCGAAAGAAATAGCGAACGCGGCAATACCCATCTGTGTGCAGTCACGCTCGTGCTTATTGAATCGCGTCGCTAATGAAATTTTGCAGCCTTGCCGCTGGAGATAGGCTGCTAACGGTTGGCGGTGCGACCAGAAATACCAATCCTCGGTGACAGCAAACAACACTGAAGGGGAATCACCTGGTGTTGGAGAATTCATGGCGCGAAATCTCGACGGCAATGGTCGCTAAGGTCAAGCACCGTTAAAGCCAACGGCAGCGGCGCTAACACCATCCGGGTTAAACCGACTCGTGGCGATCGCTCGGCGTTTTTCACTGTGATCTCTCACTACGGCTCATGAGACGACTTTATCATTCGACAATTCACTTTATGTTTTGGCAACGCGCAACGACGATTCTTAGTTCAATCGGCTACGCACTCAAAAATTTACATTCCAGCTTATCGTGCAATCACATCACTAAGCGGTTCCGTCTCGGACGATGTTGTCCGCATATACAAATTCTCGTATCGGCGGGCGCATTCATCGATGTGATAATGACTTATCACACGCTCGTGTCCCGAACGTGCCATTTTATCGCGCAACAACGGGTCGCTGGCGAGGCGCACAATCGCGCGCGCCAATGAGCCAGACGATTGCGCCGGAACGACGATCCCTGTATCGCCGTCGACAACGGCTTCACGATTGCCGCCGACATCGGTAACGATTAGCGGCAAGCCCACTGCCATTGCCTCCAGGATTGCATTTGAAAACCCTTCCTCGTGCGAGGTCAGTAACGCGATATCGGCGCCAGACAAATAGTCGAGTGGATCGGTCTTGGCGCCCAACCAAATAACGTGCCGATCGAGACTCGCT
>CAWLAW010000375.1:0-4144 GCA_963854885.1 Gammaproteobacteria bacterium
GGTGGTCGTCAATCCGGACGACGTGCTTGTCGTGCAAGCGGACGGTAGCTCGCTTTTGACGATTGCTTTGTAAAAATTTTCGATCACAAAAAAATAATTTATTAACCAGGGAGAACACTTAGAACACCGAGAACATAAATGTTTTCCTACTTTCTATATTCATTTTTTTCTCTCTGTGTTCTCCGTGGCTTAAAAACATGCTTGTGCAACGCAGCGACTACGATTGCGGTTAACCAGCTATAAAATAACCAGGAGACGAAACGATGCTCACAGACCTGCAGGGAATGGATCTCGACTCCCACATCCACCCGTATACGAATTTCAACGATCTTGCCGAACACGGCGCGCTCGTGATGAAAACCGCCGAGGGCGTTCGCGTGAAGGACCTCGAAGGACGTACATTCATCGACGCGATGGCCGGGCTATGGTGCTGCGATGTTGGCTACGGCCGTGAGGAAATTGCCAACGCGATAGCTGAGCAGGCCCATGAGTTGGCTTTCTATCACAGCTTTTTCGGCATGGCGACAGAGCCAACGATCCGTCTTGCCGACCGCCTGAAACGCCTAATGCCGTGGTCTATTTCCAAGGTCTTTTTTGGTCTTTCGGGCTCAGACGCCAACGACACTCAGATCAAGATGATTTGGCTTTACAACAATCTGCGCGGTCAGCCAGAGAAAACCAAAATAATCTCCCGGCACATGGCTTATCACGGTATCACTTTAGGTGCGTCGAACATGACCGGCATACCGGCCGTACACGCGCGCATGAACATGCCATTACCCGGCTTCCTGCACTTGTCCATGCCGCACTATTACCGCGAAGCCGAAACTGGCATGAGCGAGGCTGAATTCGTCGCCAAGCTGGTCGCGGAACTCGAAGAAACTATTAAACGCGAAGGACCTGAAACCGTTGCGGCCTTCGTCGCCGAGCCGGTGATGGCAGCCGGTGGTGTAATCGTGCCACCTGAAGGCTACTTCCCGGCAATGCAAGAAGTCTTGCGTAAGCACGACATCTTGTTCATCGCCGACGAGGTTGTGTGCGGATTTGGTCGGCTTGGACAGGATTGGGGAAGTCAGGCGCTCGGTATTGAACCCGATATGGTGACTATCGCAAAAGGTCTCACGAGCGGTTATGCGCCGTTGTCGGCATCGCTAATCTCAGAGCGTGTATGGTCAGTAATCGAGGAGCACGGCGACGAAATCCTCCAGTTCAATCACGGCCAGACATACAGTGGCCATCCGATCTGTACTGCTGCCGCCCATGCGAACCTCGACATCATGGAAAACGAATCCCTGTTTGAGCGCGCCGCGACGATGGGCGACTACATGCAACAAAAACTCCGCGAGGAATTCACCGATCACCCTCACGTCGGCGAAGTACGCGGCTTAGGCATGATTGCCGCGATCGATGTGGTTAAAGATCGCGACGATCGCAGCATCTTCGACCCGACCTTGAAAATGCCACTACGTTTATTCCGCGGTATTCTCGACAAAGGTGTCATTGCACGCGCTGCTGGGGTGTCCGGGATCGCTATGTGTCCGCCTTACGTCGCCGAAAAGGATGACATCGACACTATTATTGGAACGATCCGCGAGACTTTAGACGAGGTTGTGAAAGACGTTACATCGGCTTAACGCGAGTGATAGTCGGGGGAGACCCAGCATGAGCAGAATTAAAATCGTCGACATCGCAGAGGCCGCAGTCTATGAAGATCCGACTCTGATTTCTCGGCGACTGATCCGCAAAGAACATGGCGCTGAAGGAATGTCGTTTAACGTCTCGACATTGCACGAAGGTTATGAAGACGCCGTGGTGATTTACCCGGATCACGATGAGGTGGTCTATATCTTGAGCGGCACGGTTGAATTTACGGTCGACGGAAAGATGCAAACACTCGGCCCGGGAAAGGCGATGTACGTTCCGCGCGGCGAGTCCTATGGCTACAAAGTAACCGAAGGACCAAACGAAGTGGTCGCCGTATTCACGCCGGCCAAATTTTGAGCCGAGACTAAATTACGTACGGCTCGGTGTCGTACCAGCCACCATCGCGTGACACATACCGAAATGTTTGAACATCTTGCCTCGCCAATCACGATTCGACGGCGGACGTTCCGTAACCGGATATTTTCCTCTGGTCACCAAACCCTGCTTGCTCGCGGCGGTCTGATCACCGATCAATTTGTCGCTTATCACGAAGCACGGGCCCGCGGCGGTGCCGGCTTGATCATTACTGAGGCCGCATCCGCGCACGAGTCGGCTTATTTTAACGAGTTCGTACCATC
This sequence comes from Gammaproteobacteria bacterium, assembly GCA_963854885.1. Classification (GTDB taxonomy): domain Bacteria; phylum Pseudomonadota; class Gammaproteobacteria; genus UBA11873. The sequence continues at coordinate 2,283 of CAWLAW010000375.1, forward strand.
AGCTTTTCTTGATGAGTCGATTCCCGGTTTTCGCCAACTCGCCAAAGTCCTTCATTCCCATGACTGTGGCGTCATTGGGCAACTGTTCCATCCCGGTGCCGAAGTTGCGGCGATCTTGGATGATGGCAGTCGCCCGGCGGCATGGGCGCCATCGACGCATCACCAAGAACGATATTTGGTGACCGCGCGGCCGATGCCGGTCGCTATGATTTGGGATGTTATCGAAGGCTTCGCCGATACCGCCGCACGGATGATCTCTGCCGGACTGGACGGCGTAGAAGTACTCGCGAGTCACGGCTATCTGCCAATCCAATTTTGTAACCCACGAGTTAATCATCGCAGCGACGATTTCGGCGGTAGTTTTGAAAATCGACTGCGCTTTTTAAACGAAACCCACGATCGCATCCGCTCCAAAGTCGGCGACGCTGCTATCGTTGGATTACGCATCTCGGCCGACGATCTCGAAGCGTCCGGATTCTCTCAAGACGAAGTGTTTGAAGTTTTGCAGGCACTCGATGTAGCGGGTCGCTACGATTATTTCAACATCACTTTGGGATCCTCGTCGACTACCGAGGGCGCAGTGCATATTGTGCCGCCGATGTCGATTGATCCTGCCTATATAGCGCCTTACGCCGAGCAAATTAAACGTTCGACCAGCCGTACGATTCTTGCAACCGGCCGTTTTAATCGACCACACGATGCCGAGCGGGCGCTTGCTGCCGGGCAGATCGATATGGTTGGTATGACTCGCGCGCAAATTTGTGATCCAGAAATGGCGCATAAGACTTTTAGCCAACGGGCAGACGATATTCGTTTGTGTATCGCGTGCAACCAAGCCTGCATCGGACACTACGCGCTCGGGGCACCGATATCGTGTATTCAATTTCCAGAGTCTGGACGCGAACTCGAATACGGTAAACGCATTTTGGCAAACCACCTCCGCGACGTGTTGGTCGTGGGCGGTGGCCCTGCTGGCCTCAAGGTGGCTGCCGTCGCGGCCGAACGTGGCCACCGCGTCACCCTATATGAAAAGAACGCGCGACTCGGCGGGCAAGTACTGCTCGCACAACTGCTGCCCGACCGGAGTGAATTTGGCGGAATCGTTACCAACCTCGAGCGTGAAGCGCGTTCTGTGGGAGTAGACATAATCACAGGGGTCGAAATGACCGGCGCGCGTATTCGAGCAAGCGGCACCGATGTCGTTGTTATCGCTTCCGGCGCGACACCACGCATTCCCGATATCGACACTAGCGAGAGCGCACATGTGGTGACAGCCTGGCAAGTTATCAACGACGAAGTTGAATGCGGCTCGCGGGTAGTTATTGCCGATTGGCGAGGCGACTGGGTAGGGCTTGGACTAGCAAGTAAACTCATAAAAGCAGGGCACCAGGTACGCCTTGCAACGGTCGCGAATTGTGCCGGAGTGAACGTTCAGTTCTACACACGCGATCCACTTATTGCCGAGATCGATCGACTCGGCGTTGAGTTCACACATTACGCGCGCCTCGCCGGCGCCGATGAAAGCACCGCGTATTTCGTCCATGCAAGTGGCGGGCACATGCTGGACTTCGAGTGCGACACCTTAGTGCTTGCTTACGGCCACGAAAGCGAAATGGATCTGTTCAACAGCCTGGAAGATTTCCGAACAGAAGTTCATGTCATCGGCGATGCGTTGTCACCGCGTACTGCGGAAGAAGCCGTACTCGAAGGCTTGAAAGTCGGAAGCAAGATCTGACGAAAGGAGCGCGCCGTGCGGGATCTCCGTGCAGAAGTCTAGACTGCTTAGGGGGTTTGGGGATAGTTTACTTATCTCGTAGGCGCAGTATACCGGCACCATAACTAGGATAAGTAAACTGTCCCCG
>CAWLAW010000376.1:0-4135 GCA_963854885.1 Gammaproteobacteria bacterium
TTTGATGAACGGCCCTATTTAAGAACCCAGGCCTATACAGGCCGCGCGCTCGTCGCGTTATACCAAGCAACCGCAGATCGGCGCTGGCTGGAGCACGCACTCGACGTCGCTGGAGCAATGCGTAAGATTCTCGAAGACCAAGCGCTGGGCGGATTCTTCGCTGCGCCAGCGGACGGTACTGAGACGACCATAGCGCGACGAAAACCACTCGAAGACAATGCCGTCGCAGCCCAGTTTCTGTACCTACTCAGCGTCGCGACTAAAGACGACAATCTGAAAGTTGTCGCGGAAAAGTGTTTGCGCGCAACGGCGCTCCCTGAAATCATGCGGCGCGAGGGAAAGGTGACAGGCAATTTAGCCGTTGCGTTGGAACTCTTGAGCGCGGGATACGTCGAATTTTCGGTCGTTGGCAACCCTGGCGATAGTGCGGCGAAACAATTACTGTCAGCCGCTCAGAGCGTATTCGAACCGCGCAAGCTAGTGCATTTCGAGGCACCGGGACGGTATCCCGTTCAGCAGCGCTCGGCCATGTACATCTGTAACGATGACGCGTGTTCGTTGCCAATATACGACGCACACTCAGTCGGCGAGGAAGCTAAAAAATTCACGCCCATTGCATTCACCGATCAAGCGAGCGGACTGCAGCGCTTGAAACCCGATAACGAGGGCTAGAAATTAGTTTAGGGTTCGCGCAAGTCGCGTTCGGTACTGCTTAAGACGCGGATCGCCACTATCCAATATATTGAATATATCTAGAATGGTTTTGTGAATCGCGCCGTCTTGCCATTCTCTATGGCGCACGATCAAATCCAGCAAGTTATCGAGTGCGGGCTCAAATTCTCGAGCGAGGGCCTGTAACAGGCTTAGCTGAAATCTCGCCTCGACGTTTTCCGGATCCGCCGCCAGTTCCTCAAGCGCATCGCGATCCGTAGTCCCTTCGAATTTATTCGCTAAGTGCAATTGCGCCTGGATCGGAGCAAAAGCGGCGTCGGTTGAAATATTGATCGGCAACCCGTCAATCATTTCTTCCACTTCCGCCAACCGTCCTTGTTGAATCAGAATCGTTGCAAGCAGCGGATGGACCGTGTAATCGGTCGGATCTTCGGACAACGCCTCACGAAGTGTCCGCTCAGCGAGATCCAAATCTCCATGACCAAGCGCGTCCGCGGCCGCCGTTAGCTTACCGCCACCACCGCTCGGCAGATGGGGTTCGATAATTCGGCGGATCTCGGCGCGCGGTTGCGCCCCAATAATTTGCTCGACCGGTTGGCCGTCGCGAAACAACATCATCGTCGGTAGGCTTCGAATCTCGTAGCTTGCGGCTAAATTTTGTTCCGCATCAGTGTCAACTTTCGCGACAATCAAGTCGCCGTCAAACTCTTGCGCTAATTCCTCAAGAATCGGCGCGATCGACTTGCAAGGTCCACACCACTCGGCCCAAAAATCTACCAGTATCGGGCGCTCGTGCGAGGCCTGAATGACATCGATTTCGAACGATTTTTCGCTCGTCGCTATGACGTATTCATTGCTCAATTGACACTTCTCCTTTGAATTCTGCGCTTTACGATTGCTCAGCCGCCTCGGCGAGCGGTTCAGCATAACTGTCAGCGTAGCAAATCTCTGCCCATGCGCGTCGCTTTAGTTTCTTCGGAAACGGCCTCGCCGGCCATCCGAGCCCAATAACAGCCGCCGTACCGATGTTGTCCGGAATGTCCAAGCGCTTTCTAACTTGCGGCTCTACAACACAAAGTAACGTCGTCAACGTCGTGCCCATCCGCTCATTTGTTGCCGCTAACAGCAAGTTTTACACCATTGGGTAAATCGACGACCCACCGACGACACTAATTCGATCGAGCTAACGGTCGACCGGAACGACATCGTCTAGTGCGTAGCACACCACTACCCGGACTGGCACTTGGGCCATGTGCTGGGCGTAATGGTCTGCCTTGTCTAACAGTCTGGGCTTTTGTTTATCGTCACTTTCGCGCATTTTTTTAGGTACTTCTCATACCGGCAGATAAAGGTCTTGCAATCCTCGACGCTTGTGCGCGTCTCGCACGATGAAAAACCTAACCGGTTGGCGGTTGCTGCCGCTTGGGCCGAACTGCGCTGCGCGGAGAATCCGCACGATCAGATCTCCCGCGACCGGATCGTCACGATGTTATCGGCAAGTCCCGTTGGTGCGCATCGCGTCCATTAAATCCACCATGCAGCCTCAGAGCTTGGTCACGATTTCCGCGATCGATTGGCGAGAATTAAGTGCTGCTTTATACCGCAGCGAGATCAAATTGTCGCGGCATCGACTTGCTGAAAATCAAAAGGACGTGTACTTTCCAGCGAGCTTGGTAAACGGATCAAGCATCAGAATTTGTCCTTGAGGAGACGCTCACCATGAATCTTAGATTTGGCCTGCTGTGGCCATTCCGCAATCCCGAATTCAACCGCGTGCCGTGGCAAGATCTTTACCGCTCGCACATGGATTTAATTGTTGAATCCGAAGCAATGGGTTACGACAACGCGTGGCTCACCGAACATCACTTCGTCGACGACGGATATTCTCCGTCGTTACTACCGATTGCAGCAGGCATAGCCGCACGTACGACCCGGATCCGTATCGGCACGTTTCTGGTTCTTTTACCGCTACATAATCCGGTACGCATAGAAGATACCGCCACCGTCGATTTGATGTCTGATGGCCGATTCGATCTTGGCGTAGGACTCGGGTATCGACGCAAAGAATTTGCCGACCAAGGCATTTCACACACTGATCGCGGCGCGCGGTTGCGCGAAGGCATCGATATTGTGCAACGCTTGTTAAGCGACGAAGAAGTCACGATCGACGGTAAGTTCAGCAAGCTGAATAAGATTCGAATTTCTCCTCCCGCTTTGCAGAAACCGCATCCGCCAATTTGGCTCGGTGCGGTTGCCGAAAAGGCAATTGAACGTGCCGCGAAAATGGGCTTTCACTTTCAAGTGACTGGACCAACTTCATCTGTCGAGCACTACGATCGGTGTTTAGAAAACGCCGGACGCAACCCGCAGGAATACAACACGGCTCAGCTACGTTGGATTCATGTCGCGAAAAGCCGCGAGCAAGCGTGGGAAACGGCGGCGCGATCGTTGCACCATACGGCCGAGTGCTACGCGCAGTGGTTTAGTGAAGCAAATGACGTCGCCGGTGACGACGAAAAGATAGCCCGCTTGCCGAGTGTTGATGAAATGATCGCCAAACAGGAATTGGATATGTTCGGCGAAGACGCAATCGTCGGCACCCCAGAAGATGCGCGCGGCATGATTGCAGACTATGTTAGTCGCGGACGGGTGACCCACTTGGTGTGCGGCATGGCGTTTGCCGGGCTCGCGCCGCATTTAATCCGTTCGAGTATGGAGATGTTTGCGAAAGATGTGATGCCGGCTTTCCGGAAGTAGTCCTTGGACACGGAGTTGAACGGGTGTCCCAACGTGCGCGTCCCATTGGGGAGGCGGCCAAACTCGCTGCCGACCCCGCAGGTCGCGGTACGCTTGAACTGTGATGGCGGCGGGCTAAGAACGGCGCTGCAGACCGAGCAACCCCATCGCTGAGAGCATCAAGAGAAATGGTGCGGGCAACGGAACTTCTGCGGGCGCGATTATTGCGGCGCTTATCGGAACGGGACATATAAACGAGATCGGCTGTCGTGGATAGGAAATTTGTGCGAATTCGGTAACACTTCTCATAAATTCACGCAGCGTTCAGTTGCTGGCGCGGGATGCTTCGATCCGGGCCTTCTAGACAGAAATGTTAAAATTCGTGTCGTCTCTGTCGCTGTCGGCAATGAACCGGCCGAAAGAATTCGCGCCACCGGTGTGCGCAGACCCGGATCGGTCGTGCTCTCGATTCAAATCGCCGCCCGACGTCTCGCGCGCCGCCGCTTCCTCACGCTCGGCGCGTTGCAATTCGACCTTCGCTTCCGTCGCCATGGCATTTGCTTGGGCAGCGACGGCTCGATCCTGTTGCGACGGATTTGCCGGCGCTAGTGCCGCTCGGCGAATTTGTTGCGCTTTGTCGATAGTGCCCTGTGGATCGTCTGACACAGCCGCAGTATCAATTTGCACCTCGCCGCTAATTGCATAGAGGCCGCCATCAGGTCCGCGA
>CAWLAW010000377.1:0-4133 GCA_963854885.1 Gammaproteobacteria bacterium
GGGCTTTAGTTCGCCCGGGATCCGATTGGTCCAACGCGGTGAAATAATTCGAGACGTGTTTGATACGTTAATGAATATGGTGCGCTCGCCGGAGATGGTCGCGCTCGATATCTCTTCGATGATCGCGTGCAACAATGTCGCCCGTGATCGCATGCACGCGCTGTTCGACAAATACGGCGAGGAGACGGTTGACGTCGCCTGTCAGTCACTGATCGAAAATTCCGAATCGCAATTGCGCACGCGGTTGCTGCAATTGGCGGACGGCCAGTGGCAATCGCGCCAGTATTTGAATGTCGGTTCGGACATCTCGAAGGTCGTTCTCACGATGACAAAAACCGGCGACACGCTACATTTTGATTTCACCGGATCTAGCGTACAAAGTATCCACGCCGTTAACTGCACGAAGTGGGCGTCGCTTGGTGGTCTATTTGCACCATTATTTCCGCTGTTGTGTTACGACATCACGTGGAACGAAGGCGTGATCCGGCCGATCCGAATGACCGCGCCAGAGGGATCGATTGTAAACTGCACGCGGCCGGCGCCCGTGTCTGTGGCGACGGTCGGTGCTATCCAGTCGGTGAATAACGCGGCCTGCTCTACAATTGGCAAGCTGTTAGCAACCAGCGACAAGTACCGAGGAGAGGCAACGGCTGTATGGCACGCGAATCATTTCGCGATTTTTATGTTCGGCCGCAATCAGCACAACCGCGACGGCATCGGGATCCTTACGGAAACATTCGCCGGAGCAGGGGGTGCGCGCACGTTCGCGGACGGGGTCGATGTGGGCGGGGAGGTGCCGAATCCTATTTCACGGATGGCAAACGTCGAGACAATTGAGAACATGTTTCCGATTCTTTATCGCCATCGCCGTCTGCGCTGCGACTCAGGCGGCGCGGGATATTATCGTGGTGGGGCCGGCATGGACTTAGCAATAACGCCGCACGACGCACCCGACGGCGGTATTCATTACGTCGTGTCCGGGAAAGGATCCGCATTTCCCATGAGCGAGGGTCTGGCCGGCGGCTATCCGGGCGCGCCAAACGTTTATCTCTGGCACAAAAATGCGGCAGACAGAATTTCGAATGATGAGCAACCCGCCAGTCAGGAACCAGTGGATTGGGGCGTGTTTCCACTCATGGGTGATGACACGCTGGAAGTGCAATGGAATGGCGGCGGCGGCGCCGGCGATCCGCTACTGCGTTCAATGCATGCCGTGTTAGCTGACGTAGAGGCCGGGCTTGTCTCCAGCACAGCAGCGAGCACGATTTACGGCGTTGTCATTGACCAGGCTACGATCGATATCGTTGCGACCGAGGCGCTGCGTAAGCAATTACTCAGCGCGCGGGTTGGTGGTGCGATCCCCGACAAGATGCCGACCGGCAGACCGATCCCGCTAAGCTACGATCACGCGGGCAGCGCAACGAGTGTGGCGTGTGCTAATTGCGATCAGGTACTTGCGCTCAGCGGCGAAGCATGGAAAGCAAAGCTGCTCCCAATCGACTCCCCGATGAACGAAATCATCGCTGCATACACCACCATCGACGGGCTAATGTTGCGTCAATACGCATGTCCTAGTTGTGGGTCCTTGCTTGACAGCGAAACAGTGTATGAAGACGACCCACCACTGCTCGACATTATCGGAGCGATCCCGGATGCATGATGTAGAAATTGGAGCCGACATCGTCGAACGCCTAAAAGCCCGCCGCGGACGCTACCATCTTTACGAGACGATAGACCCGGCGACATCGGCTTTTGTTGTGGTTGATATGCAAAACGCTTTTTGCAAGGCTGGCGCGCCCGCCGAAGTTCCTATCTCGCGCGGCGTCGTTGCGAATATAAACCAACTAGCGAACGACATGCGCACAGCAGGCGCGCAAATTATATGGATCGTTAGTGCTTTCGATTCCAAAGGCGGATTGAGCGATTGGGAAAATTTCTTTAACTACATCGTCGCCGCTGAGGTGCGAGAAAAAACGATGGCTTACATGGCGCCCGGTGCGGAAGGCGCAGCGCTATGGCACGAACTCGACAATCGCGATGAAGATACCTTGGTGGTAAAAAACCGCTATAACTCCCTCGTCCCAGGCGCATCGCAACTTGAACGGGTATTGCGCAGTCGCGGCATTGAAACGCTCGTCATCGGCGGCACAAAAACCAACATTTGTTGCGAGACGATGGCTCGCGCCGCGTTCGATATGGATTTTAAGGTTGTCCTGGTCAATGATTGTTGTGCAGCGTTGTCCGATCGCGAACACTTAGCCGCATTGGAAAACGTTATTCAACAGTTCGGCGACGTGATGACAGCGAGCGAAGTCAAACAGCGGCTTAAGCCACCTGGTTAGCTAATTCGCCCCGCTGGATTCGATTGTCGTTACGTCGACCTAGTCCTTAGACGCACAGCAACCGGTCGTTTCTAGGATGCTGCTAACCGAGAATATCCGCGGCACGATTCTGCGAGCCTTATGTGCTAGCCGACTGTGGCCTGTTCATCATCACCGTAATGGGCGAAGTTACTTTCAAAATACCATTTCAAATAATTTGCGCACGTGATGGGCTCTTCGCGCGGCGGATTGTCTGGACCCCGGCAAGTGGGTAGACATTCGAGGACCGCATCCGCATTAGGTTGCATAAAGAACGGGATAGCATAACGGTCCTCCCCGCTATCATTGATAACCCGATGCGGGGTGGATAAGAAGCGGCCGTTCGACCAGCGGGTCAACATGTCGCCGGAGTTGACTAAAAAGCTGCCCCGCCACAGCGGTGCTTTGATCCATTCACCCTCGGTCGTGCGTATTTCGAGCCCCGGTACGTCGGTTGTCGCGAGCAACGTGAGGAACGACCCGTCCGTGTGCGGTCCACAGCTGTATTGGCCTTCTTCCAAAGGGTCCGGCGGATAATGCGATGCACGTTGAAAACTCATGGTTTGCAATTTCCCGAAGTCCCCTTCGAAATAGTCGGCCGGCAATTGGAGGGCACGGGCAAAAATGGGCAACAGAGATAAACCGAGTGCTTCCATCGCCTCGTAGTATTCCACCAGCGTGGTTCGGAACTCCGGCAGCGAGCGCGGCCATTGATTCGGCGAACCATCTAAACCGGGGCCGCGGTCGCGCGTCATGAAAAACGCCTCTCCGCGATCTGGCTTATCGCCGTCCGCACATTCGGAGGATGTTATCTTTTGACCAAGATCGGGCATATAACCAACCAGCGATTGGTTGATTTCAATCTCCAACTTCTGCGCTAGGGGGATAGCATGTAACGACCGATTACTCGCAAAAGCATTATCAATGAATTCCTGTGCAATGCCGTGATTGACGATATAGAAAAAGCCCACGTTTTCGAGGGCGTCGCGCAATTCTTCCGCGATCGTGTCGAGGGCTGTCGGACTGCCGGTGAAATAATTCGCCAGATCGAGAACCGGAATCTTTGAATCTGCCGCCATCGTGCCCACTCCCATTCGCCCGGCAAATTCCAGACGGTATGCTCGAAGGATAAAAGGCCGGTCCGATAAAGTCCACGCTGTCTTTGCTATTGTCGTCACAAGTCGACCCGGTCAATTCGCGATCCAAGTCGGTACCAGGCGACCCAGGGACGAGAAGATAAAAGTTCGCACGTTGATGCATAAATGAAGGGGATACTGCCCACTAAGACGTTTAATCTCGCTAAATCAAGCAGCCCTGAAAGCGTCGCTCGCACGGAATATTAATACTTCTGAAAGCGATTTTTTATCGTGGACGTGAACACCGCCAAGTTAGCGGGTAACAGCGCCACATTCGGCTTTCAATGACTAACCATCGACGCCCTCTCGCTGGTATCTGAGTTTTCGTCTGCGGTCGCTTTGTTAACCGACTAACTGAGCAGCGTGCCAAATTCTTCCCGATTAGGACATTCGCGAATTTTCGAGCCTGGGGCGGATTCAGATAAGATAAGAGGGACGCACCTATTTAGCCACTATCCAGCGGCATGAGGTACAGGGGCGCATTATTTATTGAACGACTCGCTTCGTTCCAGCTTTCCGCGGAGGAAAAGTTACGCAGGAAAATAAGTGCGTCGCCTTTTTCACACAGCACAACCCGACGCAGTTCAGGACGATGTGATGGCAGAAGCACAAATCTATCTCAACCACGCGGGCACGA
>CAWLAW010000378.1:0-4128 GCA_963854885.1 Gammaproteobacteria bacterium
GTGCTGCTGGATAATCGTTTGAACGCCCGTCGGCACGAGATAGCTGATATCCCGGTGACCTTCGATTCGAGCACGAATGTCCGTCGATGATATAGGCAGCAATGGAATGGGCAGGAAATAGACCCGCCCACAAAGTTCGTTTGCCAGCCGTCTGGGATCGGTAACCGTAATGTGCTCGACGAGTTCTTCTAAGCGTGGTTCGAGCGTTGTTTCGCTATTCGGGCGCGTCACGACGATGAGATGGCAGTTATTGAGCAATTCATCCCAACGGTGCCAAGCGCACAAACCTTGGAACGCATCCGCTCCCATTAATAGACATAAGGGCGTGTTCGCAAAGTCGAGCCTCAAGGACTCAAGTGTCTCGATCGTATACGAAGTGCCGGACCGCCGGAGTTCCCGGTCGTCTGCGATTAAACGCTGCCCGTCGACACTAGTTGTTAACATCTCGAGTCTAAACCGGGACGAGACGATTGGCGGTGCGCGATGGTTTGGGTTATTGAGCGGGATGAGCCGAACGCTATCGAGATTCAGACGCTCATAGGCTTCTAGTGCGAGTCTTAGATGACCAATGTGAACTGGGTCGAAAGTGCCACCGAGAATTCCTATCGGTGATTCGAGCGCAATGTCACTCATTCGGCGAACGAGGCTCTAGGCGGCACAGGGTTCATCGACGATTCGTGCGAAAATGCGGCGGCGACTAAATGCGGACATGACCGTCGCCAATCACAATCCATTTTTGCGACGTCAGCCCGGTAAGCCCTACCGGACCGCGCGCATGAAATTTATCCGTACTGATCCCGACTTCGGCACCCAACCCATACTCGAAGCCGTCGGCGAATCGGGTGGACGCGTTTAACATCACGGAACTCGAATCCACTTCCGACAAAAAGCGACGCCCTGCGCTGAGATTTTCTGTGACGATACTGTCCGTGTGTTGCGAGCCATAGCGGCGGATATGGTCGATGGCGGCATCGAGGTCATCGACGATTCGGATCGCAAGAATGGGGGCGAGATATTCTTCGAACCAGTCTTGTTCCGTCGCCGCGCTCACTCGCGAATCTAAAGCACATGTGGCGGGGCAGCCGCGCAACTCAACCCCGGCATCCGAATAAGCGTCGACCAAGTCCGGTAAAATGTCGGCGCTGATTGATTGCGCAACAAGCAGAGTCTCCATCGTATTACAGGTGCCGTAACGTTGCGTTTTGGAATTTAGCGCGACGTCGAATGCTTTTTTCAAATCGGCGTGCGCATCGATAAATACGTGGCAAACACCATCCAGGTGCTTAATTACGGGCATTTTTGCTTCGTCTATCACGCGTTTGATCAGACTTTTGCCGCCACGCGGCACAATGACATCTACCCATTGATGGGCAGACAATAGCGCACCCACTGCGCTGCGATCGCTGGTGTCTAATACTTGCACGGCGGTGTTTGGCAGGCCGGCTTCGTTCAGCCCAGCTCGAATGCAATCGGCAATCGCCGCGTTCGAGCGCAGCGCCTCTGATCCACCACGGAGGATCGCCGCATTGCCAGATTTTAAGCATAACGCAGCAGCGTCCGCCGTAACGTTCGGCCGCGACTCGTAAATAATCCCAACGACGCCAAGCGGCACGCGCATCTTGCCGATTTGTATGCCAGTCGGTCGATAGCATAGGTCGGTCGTTTCTCCGATTGGGTCGGCGAGTTCAGCGATAACTCGCAGACCTTCAGCCATCGTCGATATCCGTTGTTCATCGAGCGATAATCTATCGATGAACGCACGGTCGAGACCCGCAGCGTTGGCCACGTCTTGGGCATTTGCTGCGAGAATCTTTTCGCGCGATTGTTCGATTTGTCGCGCAATTGCCAGCAAGGCGGCGTTCTTCTCGCCGGTGGACGCACGCGCCATGGCGACGGCTGAATTTCGTGCCGCCGTGCCGATTTCGTCGATGTAGGTGACACTATCGAAATCGGCAGTCGAACCTGGATCGTTTGCGCTTTTACTCATTTTCGTTCGCTTAACTTGGTCAACGGAATTATCGGCCACTACTTAGGCGTAGGCAAAGCATTTCCAGTTCGTCCCAGGGGTTACCGGCCGTGGCCCCCTTAACGATTTTGTCGATACGCATGGTATCGCGGAACATTGCGGTCAACCGTTGCAAGCTTGTTTGTTTGAGTGTTCTGGACACGATCGCACTGCGCGAGCTCCACACGTTATGCTGATTTATGACTGATTGCACCGAATTACCCGCTGCAATGTCCCCGGCCATGTGAACTAATGCGCGCAATTCGCGATTGAGGGCCCAGCCGATTACAACCGGCTCCGTGCCTTCTTCGCGCAGACCCCTGAGCATTCGAATGGCCTTGGCCGAATCGCCAGCTAGACTGACATCGACTAGGCCAAACACATCGAAGCGCGCGCTGTCGACGGTAAGCTTCAGCACGGTTGCGGCATCAACTTCACTTTCATCGACTAGAAGGCTCAGCTTATCGAGCTCTTGGGCCGCCGCAAGAAGATTACCTTCGGCACGAATAGCGATGAGTTCTGATGCTGCAGCGGTTAAATTAATGCCCAGACCTTGCGCCCGATGGCCAATCCATTTATCCAATTGTGATGCATTAATTTGGCGAACCTGAAGCGTAACCCCAGCGCCGTCGATGGCTTTAAACCATTTGCTTTTTTGCACATTTCGGTCGAGTTTTTCAGCGCTGAATAGAAAAACGTCTTGAGCGTCATCGCGACTCAATAAATCTGCGATTAGCGCGCTGCCTACTTTATCCGGTTTACGCCCACTGAGCCGCACTTCGATCAAACGCTGTTCGGCAAATAGCGACATTTCATTCGTTTCAGCAACTAAACGTTGCCAGTCGAAACCTGCCTCGACATCGAATAACAGCCGTTCGGATATGCCGGCGCCGCGCGCGAAAGCGCGAACCATGTCCGTGCTTTCGACTGCCTGTAGCGGCTCGTCACCGAACACCAGATAAGCGCGCTCGAGGCCTTTTCGCTCCAAGTGGGATTTTAAATTGTTTACCGTAACTTGCAATTTACGTTGCCGGCATGGGGATATTGATAACGCGCGGAAGAGACGGCTTGCGCGTTATAGCGATTTGATTTCGAGGGTTTCCAAGCGCAGCAAAATTGTTTGCGCCGCATCGTCGGCTAATTCGCGTTCGATAACCTCGGCTTTTTCCCTCGTCCCGAGCAACGAGTTTTCATCGAATATATAATCCTGAACCCAGGAGAGTTTCTCCGGTGGCACCAAGATTTTTCCGTCTTTATCACGCACCGAGAAACTGACCTCGAGACCAAGCTCAACTTCGCGTACTTTGCCGTTGTTCGGATCGACAGACAACACGCGGCGATCGAACGATTCGTTGCTGAGCTCTATCACCGCGTCGCTACCTGTTTTAGAACCACGCGACACCCCACTATAGCGTAACTCGCGAGCCACGGCTCTTTCCAGTCGTGGAGCGCTTGAGGAGTCTAAGTAAGCGGTTTTAATCGCCACCGCGCTGGTGCGGTTGCCGCGCAGATACCATTCACCACAGCCCGAAAGAGCTAGGAGGAGAAAAACCAGTAAAACGGTGGATATCTTGTTTCGGCGCATGAACCGATTATCGCACGACTACGTTGATTAAGCGCCCCGGGACGACGACAATCTTGACGACGGATTTACCCGCCGTTGCTCTTTGGACATTGGCATCGGTGAGCGCACGATCCTCCAGTTCCGACTTCGGACAATCAACCGGAACGACGATTTCAGCGCGCTTTTTGCCGTTCACTTGAACAACAATCCCGATTTCATTGCGCTCTAGCGCTGCAGCGTCTACGTTCGGCCATTTCGCATCAATCAATGATTGTTCGTCATGACCTAACGCTTGCCACAGCGCGTCAGTTACGTGCGGGATAATCGGTGCGAGAAGTAACACCGCCGTTTCCAGGCCTTCTTGAAGAACGGCTCGCGCCTGGGGGTTGTCTTGCGGTGCGCGCGACAATGCATTGAATAATTCCATGACCGCAGCGATCGCCGTGTTAAATTTGTAGCGACGCGCGATGTCGTCCGTTACCTTGCGGATTGTCTCGTGTATTTGGCGCCGCAGGATCTTCAGCTCGTCATTTATCAACGCGTTGTCAACGGGCCCACA
>CAWLAW010000379.1:0-4127 GCA_963854885.1 Gammaproteobacteria bacterium
TGGCGCCGACGGTACGGTGAAAACCAAAGCACAAGTACTCGCCGAAGCAGGATTAGCGATTAACGAGAACGGCGATTATGTCGACGCTGACGGTAACGTTATCGCGAAAGAAGACCTCGTCATATTGGCCAACGGCACGGTAATGACAAAAGATGGGAAGGTAATCTCGGGACCGCCTGTCACCGTTAACGAACAGGGTTTCATCATTGCCGAAGACGGCACGATTATGACCCCCGATGGAAAAATCCTCAGCGGCATGCGCTTAAACGCAGATGGCCAAGTGGTCGGACCGAATGGTGAGCTATATGACGCGAGCGATTTAGTCGTTGCGGAAGACGGCACGGTGCGCACAAAAGATGGCATGATCCTCGCGGGGGTTAGTGCAGGAACGACTGGCAGTGTGTTGGCGGCCGCAGACGGTCCGGATGATTCGGGCGGATCGGTCGATCTAATTATCGGTGGTGCGAGCGAAGACGGCGTCGCAAAAGTAACCACTCTACCGATCTCGAACTAGGCGCAAGCCGTGGCAGTTCATCCATCGCCGGGCCTATTGTTGGGCCGACTGCTGGTAGCCCTCAGTGTGGCGATGGTTTTGACCGGGATGGATAGCGCGACCGATGAAACTAAAGTCGCCAGTGAAAGCGCTTCCGCTGTTCAAAGCGATCGACCTGTGCAACCTGTGCGTGCACGTCCACGCAGTGTTTATAAGACCGACGATGTGAGTTTAATCATCGGCGGCGCGAGTGAAGACGCGAAGGCCAAGGTTGGTCGATTGCGAGTGCAAGACTGAACTAACAACTACTACACCCCGGCCGAAATTAAGCGGCCGGATGAAGCTGAAGGGGAGCATTATGCGCAAGGTATTCTTTGCGATCGTGATCATGGCGCTAAGCGTCGACGTAAGCGCGCTACAGCGCCTTTCGATGCACATTGGTGAAATCAAGTTATTGAGGCTTAGCCCAATCGAACGTGTTGCGGTTGGTCAGAGCGCAGTTTTGAGTACTTCGTTACTCAAAAACGGCCAGCTATTAATGCTCGCCGAAGGCGAAGGCGCGACTACCGTTCACTTATGGTTCGAAAATGGTAAAGAGGCGCAATACGCAATCGAGGTGTCGAAAACTGATAACCAAAACGTTGCACTAACGCTTAACAATTTGCTCGCGGGAATCCCCGGGGTTGAGGCAGAAGTGATCGGCGATCAAGTGCTTTTGCGCGGCGACGTGCCGCCAGAGTACGACCCAGTCGTTTCTGCGGTGCTCGCAAAGTACCCCAACATCATCAACGTCACGAGCAAAACTGCGAGCATCGTGCGCCAACTGCTCGTGGATGTTGAAGGTATTACGGTGAGCACAGTTGGTACGAATGTCGTGCTACGCGGTGACATTCACCAGTACGACCTACCAATCATTGAAAAAATCGTCGCTAAGTTTCCAGACCTGATGGACCTCACAACCGCTTCTGGGATACCGGAAGACCGCATGATCTACATGAACGTCAAAATCACGGAATTCAACAAAAACAAACTCACAAATCTAGGCATCAACTGGGACAATCCAATTGCCGGACCATCTGCCGCGTTTGCGGTTGACGTGGCGGCGAATGAAACGTTTCGTCCGCTCGCCACTACCCCGGCCTTCTCCGGCGGCCTTCCTGTCGATCTAACAACGGATCCATTGGGGTTTTTCGGCATAGCAGCCGAAATTGGATCTAGAATAAATTTTCTCGTTAATAGTGGTGATGCACTCATTTTGGCGGAACCGCGCTTGAGTACTCGCAGCGGCGGCGAAGCAACTTTTCTGGCCGGCGGTGAAATACCGCTGCCGACCACTGGCGCACTCGGGCAATCGAACGTTGAATTCAAAGAGTTCGGTATTTCAATGTCGATTTCGCCGGTCGTGGATAGTAAAGATCGGATCAGCGCGACAGTAGCAACAGAAATTAGTGCTATCGATAACTCTGTTGCAGTAAATGGGATCCCTGGCTTCTTAACGCGAAAAACCGAAACCGATATCAGTATGAATGCGGGCGAGACGCTTGTGATTTCGGGCTTACTCGATCAGCAGGCGTCTAAAGATATGGAAAAACTTGCCGGGTTCGGAGACATTCCAATCCTCGGCGTGTTTTTTCGTAACAAAAACGTACGCAACGTAGAACGCGAGCTTGTCATTTTCGTTACACCAAACGTATTTGATGCGCAAAGCGAATTAAACCAAGCGCATCTGCGACGGCGCACAGACAACATTAATCAATTCAAAGAAAATATCGACGAACCAGATTTGCAAATTCTAGAATAATCGATCGCAATAAATTAGGTCCAACATCATGTTTGATATTGTTGTTAATACTAACAAAGGTAAGAAAATAACAGGCGTTCGCTGCCCGGTGAACGAATGCGGAATCGGCAAGGCGCGCGACAACCTAATTCAACTTCGCGGCTGGAAGATTGCGCCACATCACGCCGAATTACGCCACCACGCGGACGGCGTTTACGTCGAAGATAAGTCCGGTAATGAGGGTGTGCGCATTAACGGCGAAGTGGTGCACCGCCACGGACCGTTAAGAACGTCGGATAAAATCGAGATCGGGTCGTACATGATTACTGTTGGTGTAGACGAAAGCGCCGACAGCGAAGAATTCGTCGAGGACATCGATGAAGAGATGATGAGGACGATGATCGGTGTTCATCCTCATTCAGAAATTAAAGAAGATATTTCGGTATTCAAAGAAGAGCGCTTTATGTGGCGCAACCGGGTGCACGATGCCCTGTTAGAAATGATGGACTTGCGCCGCACCGATATCGGCGCGATGGACCAGAAACAATTAAGAAAACACGTCGAAAAGATGGTCAACGAGATCATCCGTCAGATGGAAGGCAAATTACCGGACGACGTTGATATCGAGAAACTTAAACAAGACGTACTCAATGAAGCCGTTGGCTTAGGCCCGCTTGAGGAACTCTTGAAAGGTGACGAAATCACCGAGATCATGGTCAACAAATTCGACGAAATCTACATCGAAAAAGGCGGCAAACTAACACTGTCCGGCGTCACATTTAGTAGCGACGACGCCGTGATGTCGGCGATCGAACGGATCGTCTCACCACTGGGTCGTCGCATCGATGAAAGTTCACCCTACGTTGATGCCCGTCTGCAGGACGGTTCACGTGTCAACGCGATCATCCCGCCATTGGCGCTGCGCGGCCCATGCATAACGATCCGAAAGTTTTCTAAAGACAAGCTAACGCACAACGATTTAATTCGCTTCAACGCGATTAACGAACCAATGGTTAAGTTTCTTCAAGTCGCGGTCGAGCAGAAACTCAATATTTTAATAAGTGGCGGAACCGGTTCTGGGAAGACGACGTTGTTAAACGTACTTTCAAACTTCATCCCCAAGACCGAGCGTATTGTGACCGTCGAAGACGCGGCCGAACTGCAACTTTCTCAGCCGCATTTGGTGAGCTTAGAGGCGCGGCCACCAAATCTTGAAGGCAAGGGTGCCATTTCGATTCGCGACTTGGTTAAAAACTGCCTGCGTATGCGCCCAGACCGGATCGTGGTCGGTGAGTGTCGCGGCGGTGAAGCGCTAGACATGTTGCAAGCCATGAACACCGGCCACGATGGTTCGCTCACAACGGCGCACGCCAACACACCGCGCGATCTAATTTCGCGACTCGAAGTAATGGTGATGATGACCGGTATGGAATTGCCAATTCAGGCAATCCGGGAAATGGTCTCTTCGGCCGTCCACCTCGTGGTCCAGCAATCTCGGTTTTCAGATGGCAGTCGTAAGGTCGTAAACATTAGTGAAATAACCGGAGTGGAATCCGGAATAGTGCAAATGCAAGACATTTTCCGCTTTCAACAACAAGGGTTCGACTCAGACGGCAAAGTGTCCGGCGAATTTATCACAACCGGACGTATTCCGGAGTTTTATGACGACCTACGGGCACGCGGACTCGAAGTAGACATGAGCATTTTTCAATAGGAAGTAGCGATGGCGACGTTATCGAATATTGCGGGCGGTTTCATCTGGTTAATTGTGATCGGGACAGCGTTTGCTGCGGCTACGCTGTTTATGTTGGCTGCAATGTTACGCGGTCAGGCATTTATGACCGATTACAAAGA
>CAWLAW010000380.1:0-4122 GCA_963854885.1 Gammaproteobacteria bacterium
TGCCCAACATGGCTGGTCCTATAGAACCCACCCGCGCCGACTGTATACGTTCGCCCTCGATTCGACGGTCCCCGTACCGCCATCACCGCCGCCTCATTTTCCGAAAGCGATCGACATTCCAGATTTTGAAATCGATAAAGAGCTCGCTGAACACGGCAAAGTAGTTTACTCACAATCTTGTTTTCTGTGTCACGGCGGTGGGGTTGTATCTGGCGGTAACGCGCCGGATCTTCGTGCTTCGCCGTTAACCTTGTCACGCGGGGCGTTTCTCGACGTCGTGAAAAATGGTGCGCAGTTCGACAATGGCATGCCCCGTTTCACGCTGTTGACAGACCACGAAATCGATGGCTTATTGCACTACATCCGAACGGAAGCGAGGAAAGCCGCGAACTAGTTTTGCATGATGGAGGCAGCACCTTTCTGCCTTTGGGTATTGCACTCGCCGTTTCGCTTAGATGCCACCTGAGTCGTGTAACGACCGGCCACGGCGGTCGGTAAAGGATGCAAAACAAGGGCATTTGGAAGGAACGAAAGCCATGACGCACGAAGAGATGGTTCAAGAGCTTTGGGATCGGGAAAAAATCCGCGAGTTAACTTACGAGTACGGTCTTGCCATTGAGGCGCAAGACGCTGATCGTTTGGTTGGGTTATTTGTTGAAAACGGCTCGGTAGATTTCAGCTCGGTGGGCGCCGGCGTTATTGAAGGATCGGACGCCATGAAGGCGTTTTACACGACGACATGGCCGCTCGCTGTAAAACCGTTTTTCACGAATCATATGATAAAGATTGATGGGAATAAGGCTAAGGGTTTTTGCTCGCTCGAAAATCGTGCCACGCGCGGCGACGAAAGTTTGATCGGAGCAGGGCGCCTGCATGACACTTATGAAAAGATCGATGGCGAATGGAAATTTTCCACTCGCCGAGTCGAAATGTTTTACCTAGTGCCGCTGTCCGAAGGTTGGGCTGGCTCGAATGGACCGGGCCATTTGTGAGCTTAGACGGGATCCGCAGCGCTTAGCACAAACATCACCCGACAATCTTTTTCGGTTCTATTCGACCACGCATGGTTCGTACCGCGCTGAACTAACGCATCACCGGCTTTCATTAGGCGTTCGTCGGTATCCATTACCGCCCAAATTTCACCATCGAGTACCAACGCGTAGTCGACCGTGTCGGTTTTGTGCATGCCAGGGTCGTCGCTGGTCGGATCGGCAGCATGACTCGCCTGCATTGCAGCGAATGCAGCTGCGCCGTCGCCGTTGTCTTTCCAAGCAGAATCCGGTGGAAAATCGACAACTCGAAATATCGACCCGTGTGCGTTGGGTTCTAAGTGCACATCGCGATCAGCATTGTCTTTGTCGCCACTATTATCTGCTGGGGATTCGAACGTCTCCCACAAGTCCGTTGATGTTAGCCCGCCCATGGCCTCTATCTCTAGAACGGCCTTCGTCTCACCATCCATGATAAATTTGGATCGACCATTTTCATCATGACCAGTTACTAAGCGCCGAATTTTTCGTCCTGCCATCATGCGTCCCCTCTATCGTTAAAGAACTGTTAATACTCGCGCGACCTAATAATACAATGAGTCGACGGCCGATATTTGCTCATCTGATGGGTTGGCGAGCAGCGGACGAATCAATTGATGCGCTGCAGCGATTCCATCTACAGCCATGGCGCGTAAGTCGTGCGGCCGAATAACGGGTTGCTGCGGAATTGTCGGTCAACTTAATCACTTGTTGCGCGCGGCAAAAATCAAAGCCCATAATTGAGGGTTCATCAAGGTAGAAACTTTAGAGGATGTAACTATGGACGCCGTAACTGAAAGCACCTATATCGTGTATGAAACACCTGAGGATGGGATCGCCCGCATTGTCCTCAATCGACCGGAGACAGCAAACGCGCAAGACACCCAATTTCTATACGAATTGAACGCTGCCTTTGAGCGCGCGGCTCGTGACGAAGATATTCGCGTCATCATCCTCGCAGCAAACGGCAAGCATTTTTCCTCAGGCCACGATTTGGCTGAAAAAAACGCGCAAGAAAATATGCACAATCACGATACGGTAGGGACGATGTGCGGCTTTACCTGCGCCGGCGCGGAGGCGCAAATGAGCCGTGAAGAAGAGATCTATGTGGGATTTAGCGAACGCTGGCGTAATATTCCGAAACCGACAATCGCCGCCGTCCAAGGCAAGTGTATCGCTGGCGGTTTGATGCTTGCCTGGCCTTGCGATTTAATCATCGCCACCGACGACGCGAGCTTTACGGATCCGACGGTAAGTTTTGGGGTCGGCGGCGTAGAGTATTTTGCCCATTTGTGGGAAGTCGGCGCGCGCAAAGCAAAAGAGATGTTGTTTACCTCGGACTCATTATCTGCCGAGGACGCTTTCCGACTCGGCATGGTGAATAAAGTCGTACCGCGCGACGAGTTGCAAGAAGCCTCGATGATAATGGCCCGCAAGATCGCCTCGAAGTCTCGCTTTGCGTTGAAGCTAACCAAGAAAGCGATCAACGCAAGCCAAGATGCACAAGGACGAGATATAGCGATGCAAAATGCTTTCCACTTGCATCAGCTAGCTCACACGCATTGGTTGAAGCTATACGATTTACTTCTCGACCCGAGCGGTTTGCCGGAAGCAACGCGAAAAGCGCTGGGCTTCGACAAATAACAAGGCGGCCTGTTGGCAATCGTTCGTAAATAAATTATGAAACAACTAGAAGTGAGTTTGTCAGACCTCGACCGGGAGTTCCTAGCCGACGTTCGGACGTTTCTCGATGAGCATCTCGAGCCTGATCTCGTCGCCGCCGACGACGATCAGCGCATGTTTTTCGGTGACTATCATCGCTCAAAAGAGTGGATGGATAAGCTCCGCAAACGGAATTGGCACGTCGCGGAATGGCCGAAGAAGTATGGTGGCTGTGGGCTTTCTGCATTACAGAACTACTTGCTCCTTTACGAACAAGGGCTGCGCGGCGCGCCGTTCATTCGACCAATGGGACTGAAATACGTTGGACTCACGGTTATGGAGTTCGGCACGCAGGCGCAGAAAGACGAGATCTTGCCACGTCTGATTAGTGGAGAGGATCATTGGTGCCAAGGGTTTTCTGAACCTTCCGCAGGGTCAGATCTGGGCAACGTCGTCACTTACGCAGAACGCCGAGGCGACGCGTACGTTGTAAACGGTTCGAAGATCTGGACGACCGACGCGCAGTTTGCCGACAAAATATTCTGTCTCGTAAGAACCCGAAAAGATAATTCAAAAGAAGCCTTGAGTTTCGTCCTCATCGACATGAACGATCCCGGCGTGTCGATACAACCGATCCGCTTACTCGGGGGCGATCACGAATTAAACCAAGTATTTTTCGATGAGGTTGAAGTGTTTCCCGAGCAATTATTGGGCCCTGAAGGCGGCGGCTGGGCCGTTGCCAAATACTTACTCGAGATCGAGCGCGGCGCATTTGTCTTCGGTGGACGCTTACGCAGGCGTTTACAACGATTAATAAACGCGGTGAGTTCGGGCAATCAAAGTTCGCGGTTCTGGAATCGTATAGCCGAGTTCGAAATCGATCTGATGGCCTATGAAGCGACGGAACTTAAGCTCGGACACTTGAGCGATGGAGGAACGGAATCGCTTGCAGCAGCAAATATCATCAAAATCGAATGGACGGAACTAGCCCAGCGCATCGATGAGCTCGCGGTAATGAGCGGCAACGCAGCTAGCCTATATTGTCAATCCGAATCTGCCGACTCCGTTTATGCAGCGAATGGCGAAATCGAAATGCTTGGTTGGCTCGCCAGCTATTTCAATAATCGTGCAACCACGATATATGGCGGCAGCAACGAAATTCAACGCAACCTCATTTATAGAAGTATGAAGCAACGATGGGCTTAACAAGGACTCCGAAGTGATTGCGCTAAAAACAGCAGAGCGCGACGCCCTTGTCGACAGTGCGGCGAGGTTTATAGCCGATCGCTATCCGGCTGCATCCCATCTCGAACGTTTACAGAGCGAGTCTCAATTCAGCCTCGAACGCTGGCGCGAAATCGCCGATCTCGGTTGGCTAGGAACTTCCATAGCCGAAGCCAATGGCGGACTTGGCTTGAAATACTCGGTGCTC
>CAWLAW010000381.1:0-4116 GCA_963854885.1 Gammaproteobacteria bacterium
TAAAGGCTATAATATAGAAATTATGTTCTATTAGGACTAATAATGGACTTAACGAGCATCGGGCGACAGATCCGCAAGCAACGTCGCCGGCACGGATTGAGACAAGCCGAACTTGCCGCACTATCCGGTGTTGGCACGAGATTTGTGTCCGATCTAGAAAACGGCAAAACCAATTTGGAAGTCGGCCGCGTGCTACGGGTGCTGAACACCGCGGGTTTAGTCATCTCGGTGGAGCCGAAGTCATGGGTCGATTATCGACAAGACTATGCCTGCTGAACTGGAGGTATTTCATGGGCAACAGCGGATCGGCCACCTGTTGGAAGATGTCGGCGGTGAATGGGGATTTTCGTACGCACCAGATTGTTTAGACGCACCGCCCGATGCGGCGCGTTTTTTATCATTAAAATTCCCCCCACAACATGGAGTCTATAAAGGGGCAGATGTAGCGGCGCTGTTCCGGAACTTATTGCCCGGTGGTGATATCCGCCGACAACTCGCTCGAAAAATTGGGATCTCGCAAGGTAACGATTTTCAGTTATTGAGCGCTCTTGGGGGAGACTGCCCGGGTGCGATTAGGCTCGCACCTCCGGGTCGCTACGACGACAGACGTGAAGTTCGTCCGCTCACTGAGTTGGACTTAAGAAACGTTATCGCCGCCTTACCGCTCCAGCCGCTGCTTATCGACGTCGAGGGCGCGAGACTAACGTTGCCGGGGGACCATGCGAAAATCCCAGTACAGGTTCATAACGATCAAATAGCGCTAACGTTCGGATCGGCGCTCAGTTCGCACATTGCGAAGCCGGCGCAGGCCGATTTACGAGAATCGATCATGAACGAAGGGTTTTGCCTGGCACTTGCCGATGAGCTTGGCCTACCTGTAGCTCGCTCGACCGTCAGACATGGCGCCGTTACGGTCTTGCTAGTCGAACGGTTCGATCGTGAGCTGGTCGATCGTGAGTGGGCTCCCATTCACGCGGAGGATTTCTGTCAACTCATGGGTGTCCCGCCGGAGCAAAAATACGAACAAGAGGGCGGATTGAGCGTTACGGACTGCGTTGGTTGCATTAAGCAATACAGTGTGATGCCTGGAGCCGATGTCCGCGCGTTTCTGCGTTGGTTAGTATTTTGTTTTCTGATTGGCAACGGCACAGCGCACAGTAAACAACTCGCGATCCGTCATCTTGACCAAGGACCAAGGCTAGCGCCGTTTTTCGGTCTGCTCTCCACCCACGTCTATGCCGAGCAAAACCATCGACTGGCGATGTCAATTGGTGGCGAAGATCGGCCCGATTGGTTGCTACCTAGACGCTGGCGGGGAATGGCAGAGAACATTGAAGTGCGTGGCAGTTATATTGTCGAAGTTCTTCGCGATCTAGCCGAACGCGCACCTCGAGCGAGTGCCGCAGTTGCCGAGAAATTTCAACGAGAGTACGGGTTTGCTGCAATTATTCGGACGATTCGTGCGCTTATTGAGCGTCGCGCGCGTCAGGTAATCGTTTCATTAGAAGCCGAGCAATTGTAGTCAACGGGAGCAACACAATGTGGCGCTAAATTGTCGAGCCGGATTTGCGCTTCGGTTGGGATTCCCCAAGCTGTTCTAAATCGTTAAAGTACTGGCTGCCGATTCACAACTGAACGGTGCGTGAGAATAATTTCGAGGTTAGGGAGTTATGAATAATCGTGAGACGCTAATTAACTTAATGTCCGATTATGGACTCGACAGGCGCGACCTGGCCGAACTAGTGCGCGTTGAGCGCGCAATCGTTGATGACTGGCTTGCCCTTGGTGAATCTAGTAAGCACATCGAGATCCCGGATATGGCAATCGAACTGCTGACCCTAAAGTTAAACCACGAACCGGATCCAGACAATGAGGCGCCAAGCGGCGGCGGCGAATAAGTCGAAATGTGACGCGTGGCTGTAGGACGAAATCGAGCCGGGTTATACCGAGCATCGCTCGATATGCAGCGGTGGCGCGAACGTGCCATGCGACGAGATATCGGTGAGTAAAATTATATGGTCGTCGATTGGCTCAGCAATCAAGTGGCGTCGCGACACGTTGCGGAACTCCTTACTCAGCGGGATGTCGCAGCCGCTTCCCCGCCCGACTAAGTTCTGGCCGTCGGACAAGGCGTAGTGGCGTCCATGCGGATCACAAAGCACCCATCCGTCAGCGTTCATTAGCTTAAACGGATATTTTCCGACACGAATCTCAATAGCGTGTCCAGGCAGCGCATGAACGCGAACTGCCTCTCCCTGAGGTAGCTGCTGCAACGGATTCTCGGTTGGATCGGAATCGCCTATTTGATTTAAATCGAACAGTAGAGTTTCGTTGGCGTCAAAGTCGACACCGCTCTGCCGAGCAAGGGTCGATTGTTCGCTAGAATCATTAATGGTCATGGCGAAAATGAGACGAAGGAGTTCTTGCCGTGCACCTAAATACTGCAGGTACTTAATTAGCGCGAGGCGTTTGTAACCGTCAAATTCGTCGCCCAATTTATTGAGCGATTCCATCAGCGCGCGCCAATTGTGATCTTTCGAGAAGACCTGCAATCCGAGTTCGCGAACCGCTGACCCGCAAGGCGTTGTCTCGATAAGCGCGTCCTCAAGAATGTCGACAAGGTTTTGTTCGACTAATTTAATATTTTCTGCTTCGTCCCATAGTTCGCTTGGCGAGCGCTTAAGCAAATCGTCGAAACGCTCGCTAGGGACGCTAGTGCGAGACTCAATTGCAAACGAAAAATCATCGAGTGATTTAAAATGCAACGAGGCCGACGCGACGCTAATCCTCAAATGCTTGAGGCCTTTTTGCCGGCGTTCATGTGTCGGACGGGCAGGCGAGTTGGACAACTCAACCTCATGCGCTAACACTTGTGCAATCGAATAAATCATTTTATTACAGCTAGTTAGGTGGTTAACTTAATAAGTTAATTTAAATAAAAGTAGTAAATAGCGATAAATTCAAATTGGGATTGCAAAAGTGTCAATTATCCGACGTTTCTAGTACCGAGTCGCGGTGGTAAGAGGGGTACGTTGACGCTTAGTACGCCACCGGACGGTTCTGTCTCGTAATTTGCTTAAGCGCTGGGGTCGACTAGGAGAATGGCGAGAAATCTAGTACGCGAAACATAAACGGGACCCATGCCAGTAGCATTAGGATGAGCATTAACGCCTCGAAGCGGATAATCGAACGAAATCGTTCTCGTTCTTGCGCCTGTGCGTCAGCCATAAATATCCGTGCCATTGTCATATCCAGGGGTAGGGTAAATACCAACATCATCATCATTGTTGGCGCGATGACACTGGGGAACAGACGCCAATCGTGCATGTGAACGCTGCCGTCTGCGAACGGTGCAGCGCAGATAACAAGCAGGGTCGCGAATGCAAGACCGCAGCGCAGTGCACCTAGTCGATGGCAAAAACTGAACATTGTGGCGTGTGGCATCCGTTGGTAATAGCAACGTGCGGGATCATACTTGATTCGTGGTGCAGTGTTGCTACGACGACGCAAATAGCTATCCTGTAATCCGAAAAGTTAGGCTAAATCGATGACGACGTTTTCAAAATTTGGCGACCAGTTCAACGCTCGATCCGGTACCAGGCAATTGATGGATGATTTAGGCGAAGCGCTTACTAGCGGTCGCGAAATCATGAATCTAGGCGGCGGTAATCCGGGTATTGTCGTTGAAGTGCAGGCGCTGTTTCATACGCAAATGCAGCAACTACTTGACGACGGTCGCTTCGATAAAATTGCGAGTCAATATGACGGTCCGCAGGGACACCAGCCTTTTTTGGACGCGATGGCGGGTCTGTTACAGCGGCGTTTTGGATGGGCCGTGGACCGATCGAATATCGCGACAACCGCCGGCAGTCAAGCGAGTTTTTTTACGCTCTTCAACATGCTCGCTGGACCGTCCGCGGAGGGGAAAAATCGACATATATTGTTACCGCTGACCCCAGAATACATTGGTTATGCCGATGTCGGATTGCAGCCGGATATGGTTCGCTCCCTGAAACCAACTATTGAACTACTCGACGAGGACACATTTAAATACGGGATTGATTTTGATGCATTAGAAATTACACCCGACGTTGCAGCGGTGTGTGTGTCCCGCCC
>CAWLAW010000382.1:0-4108 GCA_963854885.1 Gammaproteobacteria bacterium
TTAGGCGCTTCCCAACAAACCAGCGTTTTGAACCACTCGTCGCGGGATTAAATTTCTATTTATCTGACGCCTGGGCCGCGGGTGATCCATACCTTACCTGGGGAAATTACAAGATTGTTGCTCGGCAACCGTTCTTGGGTAGTTCGCAAAACAGTTGGCAGGGCGGATTGGGCGATCAGCCGGGTTACCGGCCCCAGACCCACGGCGGACCTAAGGACCAGACATTTTTTACCGTGACGAAGGAGTTAATCCCCGAAGTTATTGTGCTTGAGGCCGAACCAACCGGTTTCCCGCGCGCGCCCTACAGCAAGAAACGCATCTATGTCGATGCAAGAAACATGATCTTCCCGACCTTTTTGAGTTATGACCGCCGTGGCGATTTATTTAAGGTTGGCGAACCAGGATTCGGTCAATATAAGAACGACACCAGCGTCGTCATGGATGGGGCCCATCCGGCGTGGAGCTGGTCGTGGTACCACAGCCACGATATGCAGGGCGACACGATGTCGCGTATTCAGCAATCAGACCAAGTTAAGGGCGGATATCGCTCCGAGTACAACAAAGGCGATCTCTACGACAAGTACATGACGAAAGCTGCCATGCGTCGATTAGGTACATAAAAAGAAGCGCAACCAACTACTACCCACACTCGGAAGCAGCGCCCCGTCTCCGAGTGTGGGACTTTTTGTAATTCCGCATTACGCCTGGCGACAAAAGCCCCCACGCAAGAACACGTTGATGTTCATTTAGGCCAGGGCGACCGCTGTCCAAACCGCCTGTGCCAACCCCTACGACTTACCCGCAATTTTTTCGGATCTCGAGATCCTTCCCGCCGCGATTTTTCGTAAACAACCCCTTTGATCCGTATACCAAAGACATAGGTTTCGTCGGTAGATCAATCGACCGATCGGTTCGATTGATACAATTGATTGGATAGGACTTAATGAGGTGACTCAACTGTCATTACAGCGTTGCTTAATCATCTAGGGTAGTTCTGTTAGGCGAGGTATTATTACCCGATGTGTAATTTGATCGCCAAATTTTGCTAATAAAATCGCCGCCCAGTTTTATGAAGAAACTGTTCAAGTGGCTCGGCTCCGCGCTCGCGATTTGTGTTGTGCTGATAGCCGGGTTCGTTGT
Source organism: Gammaproteobacteria bacterium (assembly GCA_963854885.1). GTDB lineage: Bacteria > Pseudomonadota > Gammaproteobacteria > UBA11873. The sequence goes on from CAWLAW010000382.1 coordinate 1,141, forward strand.
GCACCGAGTCAGCGAGCAGAAAGCCCTTGAAAGCGCCGCACTCGCTGGCGATCTAGCGTTGCAGATCCAGCTGTTCGCGAAATATTTCTATGCGCAACCGCCGGATTTTGGAAAGGCCGCAAAATGGGGGCAATTGGCCCAGGGCAACGGCGCCTACCGACTCGCAAGCTTCATGCCGTTTGTTGAGGCGGCGAATTCCTTGTCTCAAGGGGCACGTGGATACGATGCTATTGCGACGAGCCTTGAACAGGCCGGCCCCACTGCACTATTCGTTATGGGCATGGCATTAACCTACGGGGTCGGTATCCCGACCGACGCCGGTCAAGGGTTGGACTACTTGAAATCCGCAGCCATCGCCGGGCATGCGCAAGCGCAGTTCCATTTAGCCGTACAGACTGAAAAGATGGCCAAGGCCTCGAACAACGTGGCGTTAGCAAAAGAAGCGGTCAACTGGGCGAACAAATCTGCCCAGCAGAGCCACGCGCTGGCGCAAACTTTGGTGGGTGGCTATTCGCTTGCCGGGTTCCACGTCGACCAAGATGCGACTGAGGCCCTGCGTTGGTTTCAACTCGCCGCGAGTCAAGGCGCGGCGGTTGGCGAACTCGGCTTAGGTCGCCTATATTTAATCGGGCTCGACGACTTTCCGCCAGACCCCGGTAAAGCTGTCGGGCCGTTACAAGCGGCGTACAAAGCAGGGGTAGAAATTGCTGCATACGACCTCGGCATCATGTTTCGCGATGGTAACGGGGTGATTAAAGATCTAAATAAGGCGCGCGAGTATTTGCAATTCGCGGCCGACAAAGGCATTCAAGGCGCGCAGAAAGATCTAGCCAATATCGCGCCAGCGTTGCAGAGATACAAAGCGCAATAACGGATGCTCTGCCGCCGCGTGACCGCTAGAGCAGCTGATGGGTCACACAATTTGGCGCCAAGTATCAATGTCTGTAACTTTTAAATAGCCATTTTGTTCTTTGGTTTCGGCCATGGTTGCACTTTTGGCGTGGCCGTAATGGTGACCTGGTAACAACAAGGTATCGTCTGGCAGGGCTTTTAGTTTCGCCATGCTGTGGTACATGTCGTCTTTGTCTGATCCCGGCAAATCGACCCGGCCACACCCGTTTATAAATAACGTGTCACCGGAAACCAGGGTTTTCTTAACGCGAAAACACTGCGACCCAGGGGTATGTCCCGGCGTGTGCAGGAATTCGATTTCTACGTCGCCGACTTTTAACGTGTCGCCGGAATCAACCCGAACGAGATCGGATTCGGATACGCCTGTCATTTTTATGACCCCGTCAGCTTCCAGCTTGTTCGCGTATATTCGTACCGGCTTAATGTCCAGAAGCTCTGCCAAACCAGTAACATCCGTGCTGCCAAAACTACCGCCAATATGGTCCGGATGATAATGCGTGACCAGTGCACCGACGAGTTTGTATCCGTGTGCGTCGACTTGATCAACCAGAGCCGGGATATCCCAGGCGGGATCGACGATCACGACTTCACGCGTGCTCGTTGAGCCAAGCAGGTAAGCGAAATTCTGCATTGGCCCGACTTGTATTTGTTCGACAATTAGTTCGCTTTCCGTTTCCATTTTCTATTCCTCGAAATTATTCCCCAGCAGTTATTTCAAACACGAATCAGCTATTCATCATGCCCTTGCGTTACGGATCGGCCATTCAGACCCGACGTTAAATCGAGGCGGCGGTTAATCCAACCGGCGTCCCGCAGCCTAAACATTGTGTGTCCAAGCTACGCCGTCCAAACTGTCAGCCGCCAATCTAGCACCTTCGATTCCCCAAGTTCGTCCGTGTCGTGATTCGGTCTCGCCGCGAACGACACTGCATGCAACCCGAGTAGTTTTCCGCCAGCTGCAGGTTGCACAATATCGACAACTTCAAATTCGGTTCGGATCAAATCTTCTTCAACCACCGGCGCAGTATGATCACATCCGGACCATCCGAGAACCGTAATCATATTAGGAATCGCTCGGGTGATTTGAGCCAACACGAGGGAAATGGTGTGGCCGCCGTAGACTAATCGTTTGCCGAGATAACTCTTGCTTGCATCCGTATGCGCATAAGCAATGTTCAGTGTCATTCGGACGAGTTCCGGTGCACATGTGATGGTGTCGCGCGCAACGATCGAGACTTTATCGCCGACAGTTAGCGTCGTACCTTTAAGGCCCGTGATATCCGATGCGAACGGTGCGATATTCCAGCCGTTTGGAATCGCATCGGCGATGTCGCTGGCGTTTATTTCATTCCCGATGGTCGAAAAGTCCGCGTCGTGACCCGTAACGGCAGCTGGGTCACGACATGGAATCATCGGGCATCGCCAATATTGCATGACCGTTTCGCCGTGTTGATTCGTCGTTTTCATTTCCAAAACGACCATGCCTGTAGCCGGTCTTCCGGACTTTGCCTTGTTTTGTTTTAGCCCGACGACTTTCGTTGACGTGGCGAGCGTGTCTCCAATGTAGACAGGCTTGCGTAGAATGAGTCCGCGATAAAATAAATTACCTTTGACGTGCTGAGAAGGGTAGGTTGTCTGCCCATTAACGACATTGATAACTAAATGGGGATGAGCGAGGGGCGTTTCGTTGCCGGTGACTTGTGCCGACAATTGGTGGTCTAATGGCAGACGCATCCGGTCACCGGTAATTGCTTGGTACATTGCCGCATAACCGTCGGTGATCGTAATCGACGGGGCCGAGAACTGTTGATTTAAAGAAAAGTCCTCGAAATACGGACCGTCAATTTCTATTTCTGCCATGACTCGACCTTAAACTGATACTGAACGGTTATTTATCTACGACTCATCGTGACCGGTTGCTTCAACGGATCGCGATTGGATTGATAATCATCTGTACGGCGCCCGTGACTCTTGCGGGACCCAGGACGAACATGAATTCTCGGGCTTTGTCTTTGGCGAGTTCACGCGTGTCCATATTTTCAAGCAAGTAAATACC
>CAWLAW010000383.1:0-4107 GCA_963854885.1 Gammaproteobacteria bacterium
AAACTACGTCTCAATGACGCCGCCTTACACTACGAGCCAGAGACGTCGGCAGCACTTGGTTTTGGATTTCGGTGCGGTTTCCTTGGCATGCTCCACATGGAGATAATCCAGGAGCGTATCGAACGAGAGTACTCAATCGACTTAATTACTACCGCGCCAACGGTAATTTATGAAATATTGACGTCGAATGACGAAATAGAGTACATCGATAACCCTGCTCGGTTGCCCGCGACAAACTTAATAGCAGAAATCCGCGAGCCGATTATCAGGACAGATATCTTGACTCCCCAAGAGCATTTGGGTGCCGTAATGACTTTGTGTATTGAGAAACGCGGTGTTCAAACGAAGCTCAATTTTCTCGGCACGCAAGTAGCGATCAGTTTCGAGCTGCCGATGAGCGAAATGGTCGTTGATTTTTTTGATCGACTAAAATCAGCGACCCGCGGCTATGCATCGATGGACTATACGTTTATACGCTATGAACCTGCAGATATGGTCAAAGTCGATCTTCAAATTAACGGCGAAAAAGTCGATGCGTTATCGGTTATCGTTCACCGTGACCAATCTACGCGAAAAGGTCGCGAATTAGCGAGTAAAATGCGAGAAATAATTCCGCGGCAGATGTTTGATGTCGCTATTCAAGCCGCGATTGGGGCAAAATTTATTGCACGCGAAAACGTAAAAGCGCTACGCAAGAACGTTACGGCTAAATGTTACGGTGGCGATATTTCACGTAAGCGAAAGCTACTCGAAAAACAAAAAGAGGGGAAGAAACGTATGAAACGTGTCGGTTCCGTTGATATTCCACAAGAAGCTTTCATGGCAATCTTAGGCGTGGGCGCAAAGAAGTGACATTTGATTTTTCCGCAATAATGGTTTTGCTCGTGGCCGGTAGCGGCGCTATTTGGGCTCTCGACTCGATATTTTTCGCGCCTCGCCGCAATGCCACTGCTGCAAGTGCGAGCGACGTGGCGAGTGAGCCGCGATTGCCGATTATCGTCGATTACGCGCGTTCATTTTTCCCTATATTTTTAGTTGTGCTAATTTTGCGCTCTTTTCTTGTCGAGCCGTTCCGGATCCCCTCTGGCTCGATGATACCAACGCTCCTAGTTGGCGATTTTATTTTAGTGAATAAGTACAACTACGGGATCCGATTACCACTGATAAATAAAAAGATTATCGACCTGGGTACACCAGAGCGTGGTGACGTCGTGGTATTTCGCTATCCCCAAGATCCCTCGACCCCATTTATAAAACGAGTAGTGGGGTTACCCGGTGATAAAATTGAGTATCGTGATAGGCGGCTGTTCATAAACGACTTTGAGATTTTACCGGAGTATCTGGGAACATACGTGGGGATTAAGTCTTCGGCCCAACATACCGGAGCAAAAATAGCGCAGGAAGACCTACTGGGACATTCGCACGAAATATTGCTGACGCCGCGGGCAAATAATCCGTCATTTTCAGGGCTCGTACCTGCGGGAAATTATTTTGTACTTGGCGATAATCGCGATAACAGTCGCGATTCGCGATATTGGGGTTATGTCCCGGACGAGAACCTGGTTGGGCGCGCATTTATGATTTGGATGAATTGGGACCGAGGTCCGGAGCTTGAGCGAATAGGCTCTAAAATACGTTAAAGTACGTAGAATAAGACATGAATAACGCCGTATTGGCCTCTGCGAGCAGCTAGCGGGTTTCTTGAGAGAGCAAGTGATTAAGGAGATCGGTCGATGAATTGGAAAACGTCGCGTGGCGGAGTAAGTCTCAGTGGCCTCATCTATAGCGCCATAATTTTCGGCATTATTGCCGTCGTCGGCATGAAGTTGTTCCCGCTATATAATGAGAAGTTCAAAGTTGATTTGGCGCTAGAAAAAGTTGCCGGGCAGACGGAATCGGCTCGAATGACGAAAACCGCCTTAGTGAAATTAGTCATGCGCCAGTTTGAGGTTTCCGAGGTCCGTCGATGGTCGATGGTCGAGTTTGTGAAAGTGCTGAAAATAAAAAAACTCAAGCTAGGTAAGGGCAAGACGATGAGTCTGGAATACGAAATTCGAGGTCCATTTTTCGCCGAGCTCGATCTCGTTCTAAAATACGAGAAATCTTTAATTTTGGGTAAACCAGTTTCCGACTAACGAACGATTCTTAAGCTGTCGCATCGGTGATATCACTATCTGATTATGCATTCGCTGACGCGAATCTAAAGGAACTCGCACTAACCCACCGCAGCGCCCGCAAAGCCAATAATGAGCGCTTAGAATTTCTCGGCGATGCTATCCTCGGACAAGTAATCGCCGAGTACCTATATCGTGAATTCCCGGACGCAGATGAAGGCCAGTTAACCCGCACGCGTGCCAGTCTGGTCAACAAGGAAACCTTGGCTAACGTCGCTCGCGACATGAGCCTTGGTGAATCTATCGTGCTCGGAGAGGGTGAACTTAAAAGCGGTGGCTGGCGACGCGACTCAATTCTTGCAAACACCTTAGAAGCTGTGATCGGGGCCGTCTATTTGGATGCCGGTTTGGATGTTTGCACAGATTATATTCGAACCTGGTTTGCGAAATATCTACACACGGCTGATCCACAAGAGGCGCGTAAAGATGCAAAAACGCGCTTACAAGAATACCTACAAGCGCGGGGCGAAAATTTGCCAACCTACACATCTCCAACCGTGACCGGACCGGCACACGAACAAAGCTTTATCATTGAATGCCACGTTGAGACTCAGCAACCGGTGAGCGCCGAGGGCAAGAGTCGACGGATCGGAGAACAACGGGCGGCGTCACTGATGCTCGAGCAAATTGCTCGCGGGGACTCATGACGGATTCAATTACGAACTGCGGAAACATCGCGATCGTTGGCCGACCCAATGTCGGGAAATCAACGTTATTGAATCGAATCGTCGGCCAAAAAATCAGCATTACCTCGCGTAAACCGCAGACGACGTGGTATCAAATACTCGGGGTCAGGACGACGAACGGATCCCAGATGATATTTGTCGATACGCCCGGATGGCAACACCGTCCGCAACGGCAGATAAATCGGGTGATGAATCGCCAAATAAATGCAGCGCTAAGCGGGGTAGATATCGTCGTCATGGTTGCAGATGCGCGTGGGTTCCATAAAGACGACGCGAGCGTAATTGGATTATTCAAGTCTTTGGAATGCCCCAAATTCCTGGTTTTGAATAAGCACGATCAAGTCGCTGATAAACAAAAGATGCTGCCGATTATCGATAAATTTCTCGGCGAGCTTAAGTTCGATGAAGTAATTCCGACGAATAGCTTAGTTGGGGATAATGTTGAGGTTTTATTAAACCTCATTCATTCCGAGTTACCGCCCGGGCCCCATCAATTTCCGGACGATCAAGTAACGCCTCACAGCGAGCGTTTCCTTGTGGCCGAATTATTACGTGAGAAACTGATCAGAGGGCTAGGGGAAGAGCTTCCTTACACGGTGTCCGTGGTTATCGAAAAATTCGTCGAAGTAGGTTCTCACACCGACATCGATGCGCAAATCTGGGTAGAGCGAGAAGGTCAGAAAGGGATCGTGATCGGCGCCAAAGGAGGGCGTTTAAAGGCCATCGCAACAGCCGCGCGTAAAGATATCGAAATATTATTGGGGCGCCGTGTCTACCTGCAGACTTGGGTGAAAATAAAAGGCAAGTGGACAGACGACATCAACGCCTTGCGCGAATTAAATATTAGCGATTGATTATCGATGCGCGCCGAATTGCATCCCGCGTATATATTGCACCGCCGAAGATATCGTGAAACGAGCTTGCTGCTTGAATCCATTTCTGCAGAACATGGGCGGGTCGGCATTATCGCGCGCGGGGCAATGCGTGCGCGCAAGCACGGCGGCGATCCGATGCAGGCGTTCCAGCCATACAAACTAGCTTGGTCCGGAAGGGCTGAGCTGCGTAGCCTAGTAAAAATAGAACCGGCAGGCCGCGCATTACAGCTCACCGGTGAACGCCTGTTCAGCGGGTTTTACGTCAATGAATTAACCATGCGCATGACGACGCGCCAGGACCCGAACCCAGACCTATATCTCATCTATGAACGCACGCTTCAGGCGCTCGCGTTGCCAACGACTGGAATCGAA
>CAWLAW010000384.1:0-4106 GCA_963854885.1 Gammaproteobacteria bacterium
ATTCGACCGTTGCTCGAAAAGCCCGGAACTTGGAATCGAGATTTTCATGGTCAAATTCATATTTTCGAAATTAGAGGACATTCGTGGATAAACATCGAATTAGAGCAGTTCGGCGACTCAATGGAATACGTCTCCCCTCGAGGGGGGGGTAGGTTCGCGCGATAGAACTAGTTGGTTCTCTCCTCGTCTAATGTTTCCTTTTGTGGTGATACCTTAGCAATTTCGCAAGTGCGACAAAAAATTCATCGACGCAATCGGATTAGGTGAGTAAATCGTCTAGATAGCTGTTATGCGTGCTGACCCCGAGGAAGATTCCTGCGCTCATTTCCCTTGCCTTTACCTCTATGTCTATCCTTCGAGGTAGCGGTTGCTCGATTTGGCGTCCGGCTGACGCCGTGTAGATCGTCGGGCGAACTATCTCAGCGAATTTTCTCTCGCGTATGGGGGAGTGCTTCCGCCGGTTCGGTTTCTTAAACCTATGTAAAGGTTCAGCAGGCGTGATCGCTTCGAAATCGGCGCGAACACCAATGAATTCGCGCTACCCACTGGCCGGCGACACTTTATTTTCTTTGCGTAACCCGCGATTAGAGAATATGTGTTGACCTGACTCCGTTTTCGATCGAGCCTATGCGTTCAATCTTCCTGAGGAGACGCAACGTGGATGTTATAGAGGCGATGGAAAGTTGTATCGCAATGCGCTATCTGAAAGAGGATCCCATACCGAAAGCTGATCTCGAGCGACTCGTTTACGCGGCGACTCGTGCGTCCAGTCCAGGCAATAGTCAGGAGTGGGATTTTGTTGTGATTAGCGATGATGGTCCGAAAGTCGACATCGGTGATGCGGTTTGGGCAGAGATGGCGCCGATGTTTGAAAGTCTCAGCACTGATGGAAAGAGCTCGGAACAACGAATGTATAAAGGCGCTGCATATCTGGCTAAGAATTTTGCGAAGGTGCCGGCGTGGATTTTAGGTTGCGCACGAAAGAATTATCCACCCCAAGCACCGACCGAAGCTTTTATGCATTCGACGATTTATCCGGCCGCTCAGAATCTGATCGTTGCTGCGCGATCGATGGGTTTAGGGACAACATTTACGACCTTTCAAATGACCGCGGAAAAAGTGATTCGGCAACGACTTAGTATCCCGTCGGACGTGCACCTTTGTGTCCTAGTAGCGGTGGGGTATCCGGAAAAATCATTTGGACCGGTCCGCCGAAAGCCCGTCGATGAAGTCTTGCACTGGAACGGTTGGTAGGCGGTTGACCCGGGTTCCCGCGCGCGCCTTAGTAAAAGCAAGTGGACGTCCGACCTCGAGTTTCGCCGCGGCCTTCTAAATCGCTATGCTGAGGCGTCAGCCAGCGCGCGTTGATTTCGAATCAAGCGACGAACTGAGAACGTGGCGTTATTCGTCCATCGGATCGTTGAAGGTCGTTCTTCGCACGCGGTAACTAATCGGCCTGGAGGACGCCGGCGTGGTGGGCCAGGTGTTCACCGATGTAAGAAGCAATAAAATAATACGAGTGATCGTAACCCGGCTGTAAGCGATAGGTTAATGCTTGACCATTTGCTTTACATGCCGCAATAAAAATTTCGGGTTTAAGCTGCTCTTCAAGAAACCCATCCGCATCGCCGGTGTCGATTAGAATATGTGCACTGGACGGTCGCGCTTTGACTAACGCGGTGGCATCGTAAGGTTTCCACTTTGCGGCGTCGGGACCAAGGTAGGCATCGAACGCTTTTTGTCCCCACGGTACTTCAGACGGGGAGCTAATTGCGGAAAACGCGGACACCGTTCGGTATGTCTCAGGATGTTTCAAGTGGAGTGTGAGCGCGCCATGGCCACCCATTGAATGGCCCGTTATTCCTTGTTTTTCCATGTCTGCGGAAAAATTCGCTGCGACAAGTTTCGGCAGTTCTTGGGTGAGGTATTCATCCATCTTGAAGTGTTCACGCCACGGCGTTTGTGTGGCGGTGAGGTAAAAACCGGCGCCTTGGCCAAGATCATAGGCGTCGACGTCTGGGACGTCTTGGCCTCGCGGGCTGGTGTCTGGGGCGATCACCATTAGACCGAGTTCTGCGGCGGCTCGTTGTAACCCCGACTTTTCCATCACGTTCGCCCAGCTGCACGTTAGCCCGGACAAATACCATACGACAGGAACCTTGCCAGCTTTCGCCTGCGGCGGGCTATAGACGCCAAAGCGCATGGTTGTGCCGCATACCTCACTATGGTGATCATGGACCGACAAGGTGCCACCAAAACTAGCCCAACTATGCACGGTATCCATTAGTACAGCACCACGCTGCGAATGCTTTCGCCGGCATGCATGAGATCGAATGCTTTATTAATATCGTCTAGCGGCATGGTGTGGGTGATTAAACGGTCGATGTTTATTCTGCCGTCCATGTACATATCGACAATTTTGGGTACATCTGTTCGACCGCGCGCGCCGCCGAAGGCCGTGCCACGCCACGAACGCCCCGTAACGAGTTGGAACGGTCGCGTGCTAATTTCTTGGCCAGCGCCTGCGACACCAATAATGATGCTTTCGCCCCAGCCTTTGTGGCAGCACTCTAGCGCGGTACGCATGACATCGACATTGCCGATGCATTCGAAAGAATAGTCTGCGCCGCCGCCGGTTAGCTCGACAAGATGATCGACCAAATTGTCCCCATGGTCGGCCGGATTGACAAAATCTGTCATGCCAAATTCGCGCGCGATCGCCTCTTTAGCCGGATTCATATCGACCCCAACGATTTGTCGCGCACCAACGTAACGCAGGCCCTGGATAACATTCAATCCAATCCCGCCGAGTCCGAAAACCACGCCGGTTGAATTGGGTTCCACTTTTGCGGTGAACATTACTGCACCAATTCCAGTCGTGACCCCGCAACCGATATAGCAAATCTTATCGAACGGTGCGTCTTTACGAACTTTGGCTAACGATACTTCGGCTAATACGCTGTGGTTGGAGAACGTAGAACAGCCCATGTAGTGGAGAATCTTTTTGCCTTTGTAGGAAAAGCGCGATGTCCCGTCTGGCATCACCCCTTGGCCTTGCGTGGCGCGCACTTTTTGGCACAGGTTGGTCTTCGGATTCAGGCAATACTCGCATTCTCGACATTCCGCCGTGTACAGCGGAATCACGTGATCACCAACTTCTAGGCTCGTGACCCCAGGTCCAATTTCAACAACAATCCCGGCACCCTCGTGGCCTAAAATTGCTGGGAACGCGCCTTCGGGATCCGAACCAGACAGGGTGAATTCATCAGTGTGACAAATGCCGGTCGCTTTCATTTCCACCAGGACTTCGCCTGCTTTCGGTCCCTCGAGATCGACCTCGACTACTTCTAAGGGTTTTCCGGCTTCGAAAGCCACCGCGGCGCGAGTTTTCATGCATTCAGTTCCTTGCGTTGGGGTGGCCTTACTGGGCGGCCACAATAATTACAGATTATACGTCACACGTTAAAAACGTGTGGGAGGTTTGTGATTGAATTTATTGACCGCCAGATTTTAGGAATGTCTGATTAGCGGACGGTCACGTCAATATCCTTTCGGGCAGAAAGCGGTCAGAAGACGACTTAGAAAAGTAGCATCTACACAACACGTAGTATGCGATGATGGTAAGACAAAGCTTGCGCAGTTCGGAGGTGAAGCAATGAAATTTACAGTAGTTGGAAGCAAGATCATCTGCAGTCGCAAGGAAAATACAGCGGACAGCGACGATTCATTTTGTGATGTGGTTGAGTTCGATGCCCACGTAGATACGGTACCCCCGCATGTCGTAGGCGCGCTGGCGCAGAGCGAAATAGCGGAGTTGGAACGGTTCTTTCTTGATCGGCAGAGAATTCAAGCCAACTCAACTAACAAGAACCTGCTGGAAGCCTTGCCTGGGTTGCTTCGCGAAGCAACCGAAACCCTTCAGTCTGTAGAGCATGTCAACAGTGTAATTTTCGAACAGTTGACTGCTTCCGTCGCGGAAATAAATGTCGCGTTGGAGCACGTTGAAACCGTAAGTGGCGGTAGCCCCACGCCAACCGAAAATATGCGGGAATCCGAAGCACAAAAAGAACGGCTCGAAGATATTAAAGAGAATGCTAGGCATTCTG
>CAWLAW010000385.1:0-4104 GCA_963854885.1 Gammaproteobacteria bacterium
TAATTACGATCGTCGGAAAACATGCGGCTTCGTGATGATTAAAAAAATATTCGGATGCATAGATGCGCTCAAATTTTGCTTTAATACTGACGCCTTCCAAAATCTCGCCGAGCCCGGCGGAGATTATATAGTGCCGCACTTGTACCTTTCCGTCAGATTGCTCAGCTACGTACTCGTTAATTCGATCGAACCACGACTCGACCCCAGGGTAGTACTCAATGTTGGCGGCCAATTTGCGCAACGCGTCTCGCGATAGGTGTTTTTTATTTTGATCAATCTTCTCAACCAATAAACGCATGTAGGTTAATATGCTGTCACCGCCGGTACGCGTGACTTCTTCGTTTACTTCGTTCCAAAATTCAGCTCCGCTGATTCCTAGCTCGGGAAGAACCGTATATTCCTGCATAGGTTGTGGGGTTAGTGTTCCGTCGAAATCGTAGACCATCGCGAGCGTGTTTCGCATAAATCGTTTTTTGGTAGATTTGGCCATGTTGTCATTTACGCTCATTTAACTGCCCCGGTCGCCGCTCGACGGCCATAATTTCCCGCGCATAGATCGCTAGAGTATCGCGATTAAAGCAGGCAAACGTAACCTGTTCGATAACGTTATCCGCGAGCAAGCGACGGGCGACGGATGAGACGGCGATTTTGCTCGCGAGCGCGATAGGATAGCCGTAAACACCGCAGCTAATCGCAGGAAATGCCACTGTTTTTAGATTATTTGTTTCTGCCAAATTTAGACAGTGCTCGTAACAATTTAACAGCGATCGATCTTCACCCGAATTTCCACCAGTCCATACCGGACCGACGGTGTGAATCACGAATTTTGCCGGCAATGCGAATCCGCGAGATATTTTAGCCTCACCTGTAGCGCACCCGGAAAGTTCGACGCAGGCCTTGAGCAGATCCGCACCCGCCGCTCGATGAATTGCACCGTCCACTCCGCCTCCGCCAAGCAGCGGATTATTCGCAGCATTTACAATTGCGTCGACTGCTAGTGTCGTTATATCCACGAGCATTGCGAGCATTGGACTATTTGACGCGCTTTGAATACTTTCCATTAGCTTGGATCGTAAGGCATAGTGGTATCTAGCGTATTCGAGCAAATCGGCATAACCGCAGTCACTCGGCCATACGTCGTTCGATAATCGCTTTCCAGCGCCCATCCTCCAACACAAATTGCATACTTTCGGCACCACCGATCGTCGACTTCCAAGACACCAAAGCGCGCGCACCTTGAATTTCCTCCTTTTCGAAAACTGCAGTCTTCGCGCTATGAGCGCGCCGCTTAATCATCTCTGGCGAGGTACGCTCGACTCCTGTCATCAGGGCAACAAAAAACTCACGCGGCTCCATTGAATCTAACCGAACGGACGAAATTTGAAATTTCGAGCGCATCGAGGCGCGATATTTCGGGTTCTTTTTCACATGCGCTAGTACTCGAATCGTATCTTGACGTGAGATATCCGAGAGCATGTCCCATAAGCCGCCGTAGTTGCGCGCTGCGTAATTAGCCATCGATTTTTCCCACGCATCGCGCGGGGAGTCATTCGCAAACTCGCTGCAGCCCGCAATTGATAACAGCCAGCCGGCAATAGCGATCGAGGCAAAGTAGGGACGCACGAGGCGTGCCTTAGGCATCATTTAGCAGTTGGGTTCGGCGCCTTTGTTACCTGCCATTTCCCGTCGACCCTTTGCAGATGGACGTCAGCTTGATTGCGCGACTTGGAATGTTTTGTTGAATAGGTAGCTTTAGCAGTCGCCCGATCGCCATCCATCTGCGTAATCTCAACGTCTTCCACGGTAACATTCTCATTCAGTTGCATATCGCTTTCGGCGCGCGCCTTTCGCATGTCCTCAAAATCTTTGGGTTTCGAAATTTCTCGCAACAAGTCTTCGTTTTGCGATTGCTGACCATAAACGAATACTTCGACAGTATCGGCCGCTTCTCGCTCAATTGAATCGCGAGCCGGTGCTGAATTGCTCACGCAAAGCACGCCGACCAGAGCGACTAAGGTCCGCAGAAACATTGCCGTATTTGCTGAGTAATAATGTTTTAGCATAGGGTTTTCCTATAGTTATGGACAAGATCCGTTTGAGTGAGTCGCAGCGTATCGATGTGTTTATGTTTTCAGCAGACTCAATATGTGGTTTGCCGCCTCGTCCAGGGAGCTGAATATATTGTGGGTGAGGTTTTTTGTTTCCTCATCCGGGGATTTCAGATCCGGAATCATGATCGTGTGCATGCTGGCCGCAGCTGCTGCCCGAACTCCAACCTTAGAATCCTCTATCGCGATGCATTTTTTTGGATTCGCGCCGATAGTCGTTGCAGCTTTTAGATAGATGTCCGGCGCGGGCTTGCCGTTGTCGACTTGATCGCCGCCAATTAAATGTTCGAAAATATTGTCGAGCTTCGCGTGTTTTAGCGATTGGCGTGCCCGCTCATGAGGTGTTGACGTCGCAATCGCGTAAGGAATGGATCGATCTCTTAATTTATTGACGAGATCCAAGGCGCCTGGTTTTATCTCGATGCCGTTGGCGTCGACATGCTCATGCCAATGCAACGCGAAACGTGTTCTGAAGTCGTTCATCGGAAAGTCATGGCCGAAAGCGTCGAAGATCCCGCTTTCGACCTCGGCACTCGGTAATCCAACGAGAGCCAAATACAATTCGTCGGTGAAACATTGATCGAACTCAATCGCAGCAAGTTTTGCGACAGCCTTAAACACCGGTTCAGAGTCGATCAACGTGCCATCGAGATCGAAAATTACAGCCGAATAACTCAATTAGTGTCCTTTTGAAGCTGCATCGCTAGGTACTTGTGTCGGGACGTACAGCTGCATTTTGTTTAGCAACTCAATCGGGCTACTAGCGTGCCGCAGCGATTCATAGTGAATTCTATCGACAAAGCCTTCGCTGACAGAATGTTCTAACGCCGCGAGCCATGGTTTGAAATAATCCGACTCATTGATGAGACCGATTTCACAATTCAGCTGATTTAATTGACGCCAAGTGATAATTTCGAGCAGTTCGTCGAGTGTTCCAATACCACCGGGTAATGCGATGTAGGCGTCGCTAAATTCAATCATTAGGGCTTTGCGTTTGAATAAATCATCCACCACGATCGTCTGGGTTAATCCGGGTTGGAGAATTTCTTCGTGCATTAGAAATTCCGGTATCACGCCGATAACGGTAGCGCCCGCGTCTAACGCACTCTGCGCGAGCGCCCCCATTAGACCTACTTTGCCGCCACCATAGACGAGTTCGAAACCGCGCTTCGCGATTTCCGCGCCGAGTTCGATCGCGCATTGTTCGTAGTTTTCAAGTCGCCCCGACCTGGCGCCGGCGAATACGCAAATGCGTTTCACAAAACAGCTCCGCCAGTGCCTGCTATTCTGGTGATGTTATCCACAATAACGTAGCACCACTAACGCTCCACGTCCCAGAGGCTTGTTGCACTAGATTTACGAGCCTACCCGAGCCACATTGCATTCCGCATTCGAATTCCATATACAACAAAGCGGTATGGGTCACATCGTCTATACCCGGACGAGATACGCGCAGAATACCTGTCGAGTCGGGAAATTTCGTTTTAAATTGCTGCCAGTTAATCTTTGGCTCGTGGTGGTTAAATAGTTTGGAACGAGATTGTTGCGAGAGTAGTTCATGTCGCGCGTTCGTATTTATTTGCGACTGGAGACTGTAGCGACGGTTATTCAATCGGGACCATTCACCTAGTGCCCTGCTCGTGGTGCCCAGTTCCGTTATCAGCATTTCACGCGATTGGGTCGGATCGTAAATATCTACGCTGGCCCCCGTTGTGGTGTCGTCTATTATGATATTACCTGAATCAGTACCGGCGCCGTGGTTTATTGCCGCCGAGATAACGTCGTATTCGATTTCATGCAACTTCGATCCGAGAGCCGCTGAGTTTGTCACCGATCCGATTAGCGCAACCAACACGACGGAACGGAGGATGTGCGAAAAATTAGTTAAAGCCATAATTCCAACTCTGCATTTTAAAAGCGTGTTAATCGATCGCCAGGGCGCCGTTCTTGGGTCTATTCGGCGTGCGTAACTTACAACACCTACCGCAAATTCATA
>CAWLAW010000386.1:0-4085 GCA_963854885.1 Gammaproteobacteria bacterium
GATCGGGTAACTGGACGTAGGCATGCAGGACGAAAACATAGGCGACGCTCGGCAATCCTACAGACAAATAGGGTCTGGGTTAATCGTCGTTACAACATCAGAACGCCGAGGTCACAAAAACCTAGCGACGTCGGACGCCTATTTAGCTATCGCTGTGTTCAACCGTTAAACGTTACTGCCACTGCATAATAAAGCTAGCGATATCGCGAACCTGCTGCTCGTCTTGCGCGTTTCTCGGCTGCGGAAACACACGCGGCATTGGCGAACGTGGGTTTTTAATAAACTCGACGAGCGCGTCAAAATCCATTTTGTGTTTAGTCGCTTTCAGGTCGACTTCGTTCCAATTATCCCCTTCTCCGCCATGGCAGGCCCCGCAAGCACCGAAATAGAGTTCGTTACCGCGAATCGGATCCGGTTGATTACTTCCCTTGGCAGCGCTGATGATTGCGTCGGGTAACGCCATAATGATTACGGTCGGTCGACCGGTCGCGCCGAATAGTGTGCGCGAGAAGTTTCCAGACGTCATTGCGACATATTGCTTGCCATCGATATTGTAAGTAATCACACCCCCGGATAACGACCCGCCGGTTGCGACAGTCTTCAGCACCTCGCCGTTGGTACTGTCGAAAACGAAGAAACTTCCGGCATTGTCCCCACCCATCACGATGCCGCCTGCCGTCGGCGTGATAGCACTGAGCACTGGATGATCGGCATGGAAGCGCCATACGACAGCGCCCGTGTCCGCATCCAATGCGTAGAGCCAGCCGCGAGGTGTGCCAATCCCGGACCAAGATCCACCGAAATTCGCGCCACCTATAACCGGCTTCGTTCCAACCTCGCTGACGAAACGAGAACAGTAGTCGAGCGATCCGACAAATAGTCGATTCAGTTTCGGATCGAATGCCGGCCCGTTCCATAGCACGCCGCCCGCAACTCCTGGGCAAGCGTCTATACCTTCCGGCGTCGGCGTTCGTACCGGTTCGTCAACAGAAGTCACCGCCGTTTTTACGACAAGTTTCTTCGTACTTCGATCGACGATGTGGAGGTAGCCGTCCTTACCAGCGGCCGCGACCATTTCGCGACCCTCGCTGTTGCGATAAAGTATCGGGGCGGCAGCGAGGTCGTGATCAAGCCCGTCGTTCGGCGCGAGCTGATACCACCACTTTAGTTTGCCGGTTCGTGCGTCCAGTACGAGCACGCAATTCGTGTAGAGATTGTCGCCAAGCCGTTCGGCGGGAACAAAATCCGGTATCGGATTTCCGACCGGGATGAATAATTCTCCGGAAGACGGATCGAGTGCGAAATGCGACCACGTCCCGCCGCCACCGCCGCCAATGTCATTCCACACGGTATCGCGCCATGTTTCCGATCCCGGCTCGCCTGGTCGCGGGACAGTATCGAAGTTCCAAAGTTCGCGTCCCGACAAAGAATCGTATGCGATTACACGTCCACGCACGCCGAATTCCGACGCTGCGGTGCCGACGATAACAATGCCGTTCCAAACCAGCGGCGAACCCGAAACGAGTTCCCCGTAAGCAGGATCGCCAACAACGTTTGTCCAGAGTTCAGTGCCGCTTCGAGCATCGAGTGCAATCACACGGCCGTCGTCCGTACCGCGGTAAAGGGAACCGCGGTAGTAGGCGACACCCCGGTTGATACTGAGCGGAGAGGATTCCTCACGTTCATAGCGATGGCGCCAAATAATCTCGCAATTCGTCGGATTTAGCGCGATCGTGTCCGTTGCGGTCGTCGCGTACATAACCCCATCGACTACAATCAATCCAGCTTGGAATGATCCTTGGTTGGCCAGCAGCGTGCGGCAAACCTCACCAAGCTCGCCCGCGTTATTTTTGTTGATTTGGCGTAAACGAGAATAGCGTTGTCCTTTGAGCGTCTTGTTGTAGCTCCGCCATTGACCGCCGGCAACACTATCCGGGACCAGCGCGTTGGCGATTCGATCGACGCTATGACTTGTACCGGGTATTACGAGGAATGCGCTTAAAACAAATATACGAAGAAGCAAGTGATCCAATTGATACTCCCATTAAGAACCTATCCCGACATAACGCTAGTCAGGGTGAACGCTTATCTTAATTTCCACATTAACACGCCGATCGTCACGCGGTCTCTAACCGCTTTCGCCTACGTCCTGTGTGGAACAGTTATTCTAGACGCGGCAGATACCACGTGCACCCATTTTCCGAACAGCCGCCGCCCATATCGACAGCCTGCGGGATCAGAAACTCATCTGCATGGTGCTTTTTTCGGTTATTGAATCGCTCCCGATTTTTATACTAGCTCTTCATCCTGAGATCGCACGACGTAAGTTGCGAATATCATGATTGTTCACTGACCGACGGTCTTTTTCGGTCCGACGTAAGCCACCATCTGCACTTCCATCACCAAACCTGAAGTAGCCAAGTTCACAACCTCTTGCCCAACGGCCGATGGGTAAGCGGCTCCGACTTCATCAAAATACTTTCGGCGAATGGCGGCACCGGCAATATACCGATCCCAATCTGTAAGGTAGATGGTTTCGCTGACGACGTTTTTGTAGCTTGCTCCGTGTGCTTCGAGAATTGTTTTGATCCGGCCATACACCACCTCGGCTTGTGCTGCGCCATCATTCGGCGCGATTACATTGCCGTCCTTATCCGTCGCAATTATCCCGCCAATAAAAATGAAGTCGCCTGCGCGCACGGATTCGGACACACCGTAGGCAGGATATGATTCAGCGTATTCCGGAATTACTGCAGTTGTGGTTCCTGGCTCGGCCGCTAGTAGATCTATCGCATGACCAAACAATGTGAGCGTCAGCAAACCCAATATTCGATTAATCGATGTTTCCATAGTTGAACTCCTTCTTCTGGTTTTTTCGGATGATAAGACGGCTATGCGATAAGCATCGCCAGATAAACTACCTAAGCTGCGCTTCTTCTATTTCGATCCCATCTGCAACAGATAACGGGCACCTCTAAGTGACACTGGTGGTTTGCAGGCATTAACTAACAGTTTTAGAGGGCGCCAGAATAGAGTTTGGCGCTCGTCATCGTTGCGGCGCTTTCCGCTGACCGTGTCAATTAATTAGCCATTTCCGGATGCGGATCGTTTCTGCTGGAGACTGATTCTCGTAAGATAGGATGCTCGATTAGGCCGCATTCATTTACGCAGACCGCCCAATATGAACCGTTCGAGGTACCGCTTTAATTCAGTTTCGCTATGGTGACCGACAGCCCAGTGCCGCAGCGCCCATAGCGTACACATGAAATAAATGATGTGTGCCGCGAGGTTCGTATCCTCTATTGCGAACTCTCCTGACTCGTTTCCGGAGATAATTATCTCCTCCCAAAGTGCCGCAAACTGGCGCTCGATTTCGAATATCTTTTCTCGATTGTGAGGCGCAAGAGAACTTGTTTCGCGATAGACAAGGTTAATGTAGCGGTGGTTTTTCGAGATGTATCCGACGTAGGCGTCGATTGCGGCAGACATTTTTTGTTGTGCCGTCCCATCAATTTTTAGCTCGGCATGAAAAAACTGAAAGATTTCATCCATGCAACCGCTCGTGATCATGAACAGCAGGTCTTCCTTCGTGATCATGAACAGCAGGTCTTCCTTCGATCCAATGTACTGGTACATCGTCGAGATTGGGATGTCCGCCGCAACCGCAATTTTTCGGATCGACGTTGCCGCGTACCCTTCGCGGGTAATCACCTCCATTGCGCCTTTGAATATCTGAGCGCGGCGCTGCTCGGGTATCGATTCTGCTGGCTTTTCGAGGTCTTGCAGTTCGTCCGACGTTGTCAGGTCAGCATTTTCAATGACGGGCTTCGGCTCCAGCGCCACGGCGCCAGAAGTCGTCAGGACTATCGTTCGGCTTGATTCTCCGACGCAATGTGATGGTTCGCACTCTAGCTTGCCTTCGCAGCGGTATAGAGTCGCGCGCCACGTGGCAATTCCGGGTCCACATTGCACCTGCTCCGCCTGTGCGATAAGCCGATCGCCAACACCACGCGCTAGCATTGCGTAGCGCAGCTCGGCGGTTCGATGTGTCACATCACTATCCGCCAACGATCTAGCCTGAAACC